>NZ_JBSFWU010000025.1:0-40401 GCF_053594995.1 Streptomyces sp. NPDC002536 | reverse complement strand
GTCAGAACTGCCTGGGTCACGCCCGTGGTCACGTCCCAGAGCCGAACCGCTCCGTCGTCGCCGACCGAGGTGAGCCGACTGCCGTCCGGAGAGAAGGCACAGCCCCAGACCCAGCCTAGGTGGCCACTCAAGGTGGTGTGCAGCGAGCCGGAGTCGACGTCCCAGATCCTGACCGTGCGATCGAGACCGGCGGAGGCGATCCACCGGCCGTCCGGCGAGACGGCACATCCGCGGACCGAACCGGTGTGGCCTTCCAGGGCGCGGCGTAGCGCCGGGTCGGGCCGATCGGGAAGCGGCCAGAACGGCGTCAGGTGGGCTCCGGCCGGCGTGGACGCCGTGACTGCGGCGCTGTCGTCCAAGGCCGTGCCGTGCAGACGGGACAGCAGGGTGTCGGCGAGGCCGGGTTCGAGCGGAACGAGCAGGTGTGCGGCCCTGCCGATGGCCTGGCGCAGCTCCTGAGCGACCGGCGTCGCGGCCAGGGTCAGATCCGTGTCGGCCGCCACCGGGCCGTACCGCTCGATCCTGGCCAGCAGCCAGCGCAGGTCGCAGGCGAGCTCGGTCAACTCTGTGGACCGGTCGGCTTCGGAGAGGTGATAACCGAGGTTCCGCCACAGGTAGTCGACGTCGTCGGGTAGCAGCCACCATGCGGTGCGTTCCGGCTCGTCGGCCCGGGACGGGGGCACGAGTAAGCGAGCTTCGTCGAGTAATGTCCGGTTCAGGCTGGCCAAACGGGCGGGTCCCTGGTGATGGCGGATGTAGCTGCGAAAGACGTCGTGCAGTCGCAGCGCCGGGCCCTGTTGCCAGGACCCGGTTGCCAGTCGTAGTGACGTTAGCTTGACCCGCAACTGCTCGGACGTGTTCGGGGCCAGCCCACCGGTGGCTCCCCAGAGCAGGGACAGCACCTCGCCGGGTACGTTGGTGTCCTCCGGGAAGATGCCGAGGTCAAAGTAACGTTCCCGTTCGTCCGGGCTCAGCAGATTGAGGCTTGCCTGAACGCTAGAGGCCACGGCCTTCTCCCGACTGTGTGCGTCGCCGACGTCGAGGGCGGTCGGTCCTTCGGCCGCCAGTCGGCGGACTACCCAGGCACTCACTTCCTCTAACGTGGCCCCTTGCCGGTGGTACTCCGACACGGCCGCGTTTACTAGGGCCAGCAGGACCGGCCACCTGCCGGTCAGAGCCAGCAGACGTCGCACCACCGCAGGGGGCATACCGATCATGCCCCCTGTCACCACCTGCGCGGCCTCGGCTCGCTCCATCACGTCGACCAAGAGTGAGAGCGTGCCGTGGGGCAGCACGGAACGGCTGCGGGTGGTGACCAGCCGGCGGCACCGATGCCCGCCAATCAGGAATGGTCTCAGCTGCGCTGCCTGCCACACGTCGTCGATGACCAGGAGGATGTCGGGTCGCTGGTCGAGTTGAGCGCCCAGCCGGGCGCCGGCCAACTCCGGGTCGGACACCGTGGACGGCCTGCCCGCCAGCACCTCGCAAAGTCCATTGATCTTACCGGCCAGCTCCGTGCCAGTGACGTGCTGACCGATCGTCACCCACAGCAGGCCGCCGGGAAACCGCGTCCTGAGCATGGGATCGGTGAGGCAGACGTGGGATGCCAAGGTGGTCTTGCCGAAGCCGCCCGCACCTTCCAGCCCGGTGGTCACGGCCACGAGGTCGGTGTTTGGGGCGAGCAGGGCGGCCCGCAGCGACCGAGTCAGCTCCGGCCGGTCGACTACCGGCCCGGCTGGCGGCGGAACCATCCACAACGGCTCCTCGGCAGGAGGCCGGGGGCAGCTGATGACAATCGAGTTGATGTTCCCGCTGTTGGCGACGTTGACACCGCCGGTGGTCCGCTGGTCGATTCTGCCGGTCGACCGGCCGGTGTAGGTCATCCTGGATCGCTCAGGATTCGTGGCGACGCGGGTCGCCTTGCAGGGTGATGTCCCCTACTGTGCCGGTGTTCGTGATGTTCAACCCGCCGGTGTTGGCGGAGAAGGCCGATCCGGTGCCGACCGCCCCTCTGACTTGTGGTTGTGCGTCTGGCAGAACGGCCTGGAGTTGCGCAACCAGGGTCAGCATCTCCCCGACCGTGTCCGGCTGTTCTTCCAGCAGATCGGCGAGCCGGGCGCGCCAGACGACCAACAGCGTCTCCCGCACCTGATCCTGGTGCTCCTCGCTGGCTCGTTCCAACTGCGTCGCGACTTCGTCGAGCCGGCTCGCCACGACGCGTTCGCGCTCGGCCTCACCACGCCCGAGCAGTCTCAGGAAGCCGGCCCGGGCGCCCTGCCAGGCGTCGGTCGCAACGGCGTTGACCAGGGCCAGTGCGCCGGTCGAGGCAAGCTCGGTGATCAGTTCGCCCGACATGTGTACCCCCCAATTCGGCGGGTCCGACTATCACACAACTGTCATATGGCTACAAGGGGTTGCGTACTGATCTCCCCTTGTACACAGTCATGGCTATGGTCACAGCAAGGGACGGAGCCCTGACCGGCACGTGGCTGGGCGAGGATCGGGCCGTTTACTTCGTCCGCCACAAGGCGGAGACCTTGTGGTGGGTGGGCCTGAGCGCCGATTCACCACTGGGAGCGGACGAGTTCCACCTCGGCCTCAGGTTCGCCAACGTCTACCGCGGCCGGGTGATCGGCTCGGCGGTGCTCGGGGAATGGGCGGACACCCCGCGTGGTGACGTCCCGCAGAGCGGCTCGATGGATCTGGATCTGGTGTCGGCCGATGAGATGAGAAGGCTGCGGGCGACCGGCCGTTTCGGCTGCTCGGCATGGCACCGGACCGACCTGCCCGTGCGGTGGGATGCCGTCGCCGAGTTCACCGAGCGGTTCGGTGCCGGCGGGGCGCAGGCCCGCGCGCTGGTCGCGTGCGCGGAGTCCGTGGTCGAATACGGCACGGTCGTCCGGAACCTCGCCGCCGAAGGCAATGACATCTCCTTCACCATCAAGCTCGACGGTCTGCTGCAGAGCCCCGGGGCGGCACGGCAGCCGGCCACTCCGGGGCGGCCGTCTTCCGGGCTCGCCGAGCGGCGACAGACCGTCGTCTGCACGATCCTGGGGCGCACGGGATCGCCGCGCTTCCCCGGCTGGATGCAGCACGACGGAAGCAGCGTGCTCTTCTTCGACGGGCGTCCGGTCAACGGTGACGCATCCGTCGCGCCGGACGGGTCGGCGCGGATCCGCGACCGCGACCTCCCGCCAGGTACCCGGGTACGGGTCTGCGGGTTCCTCGCCTCGCGGGGGACGGAGCCCGAGGGGGACGGCTCATACACGATCTGTCCGGTGTACTCGGTCGACGTCGTTGCACCGGTGCCACGCGGGAGCTTCACGGGGATCTGGACCGCGGACGACGCGGCCACGTACTACCTGCGACAGGTCGGCGACATCGTCTGGTGGCTGGGCATGAGCCACGATCAGGGCCGGACCTTCACCAACGCGTTCAGCGGGAGGGTGATGGCGGACGGCACGGAGAGCATCATCGTCGGTGAGTCGGTCGACGTGCCGCTGGGAGCCCGTCGGGATAGCGGCTCGATCCGGCTGCACTCGTCCGACGGCACGACGCTGACGGCAGACGACGACACCTCGCGTCGGTGGACGAAGGTTTCCGACCGTCTTGACGAGCCGTGACCGCCCTCGGCCCCGTAGCCTCACCGCGCGCCCGTGCGGCGGACCGCGTCACAGCGCTATCGCGGGGACGAGCGATGCGGGGGATCTCCTACGAACGGCCTGCTTGAACGGAGAAACGGTATGCGGTTTGCCGAGAAGCGACGCGAAACCAGACCGGGCTCGACGGTATTGGGGCTGCACTTCGGCCACGACGCCGCCGTGGTGGTCATCCGGTCTGGCGAGATCGTCGCGTTCACCCTGTGCGAGAGGGTCAGCCGGATCAAGCACCGTCTCGGTCTGGACGTGGACACCATCGGCGCGACGCTCAAGGCAGCCGGGATCGGCCCGGACGACGTCGACGCCGTCGCGGTCTCCTCCACGCAAGCCGTCGAACTCCTGGTGGACGCCCCGTCACGGCTGATCGTCCGGTATTGCGGCGAGGACGAGTTCGACCGTCCCTTCGCGGCGCGATTCGCTGGTCTGAGCCACGAGGAGATCGCGGCCACCGGGGAACGCACGCTGTCCCATCTGCTGTCCGGTCCGGACCTGTCACAGACTCCGGTGGGCCAGGTCTTCGCGCGGATGACCCCAGAATCCCTGAAGGAGGCGGACGTTCTCGCTCGAGGAGTCCCTTGGGTGGACCACTTCTCGTTCCACGAGAGCTGGCGGGAGCCGGTCGGGCTGCACGGCCCCTTCGACTCTCCGTGCCTCTCGGACGAGCTCAGGCACGGCTTCCACGCCCCAGTCGTCGTCGAGATCGACGGTTCCCGGATACCGGGCTACGCCGTGCACCACCACTTCGCCCACGCTGCCTGCTCGTACTACCAGTCGGGGTTCCGGCAGGCGGGCATCCTGACCCACGACGGGTTCTCCATCGGCGAGGCGCGGATGCACGGCCGCAGCTTCGAGGAGCAGGCATGCAGCCCCGGAATGTACTTCTATGCCGAGGACGAAGCCATCTATCCGCTGATGCCGCACACCCTGAACATCGGCTTCCTCTACCAGCAGGTCTCCACCAGGCTCGGCCTCGGCCGCCCGGACGGGGCGGGCAAACTCATGGGCCTCGCCGCACACGGGCGTCCGACGTTCTTCGACGAGCGGTTCGTCGGCAACCACCACGACTACCAGGGCCGGTTCACCGATGTGCCGGATGACTGGCTGCGGCACTGCATCGACGCGGGCCGGCGCGCCGGTTACGATCTGGAGCCGTACGGTGACCCGGCCCGGGCCACCGCGCCGATCAACGTCGACATCGCGGCGAGCACCCAGGTGTTGCTGGAGCGGATACGGCTGGCAGCGACAGACTCGCTGCGCAAGCTGCTGGTCATGCTCGGCCGGGACACGGACAACCTCTGCCTGAGCGGCGGCACCGCACTGAACTGCCCGTCGAACTCCCGTATCGCTTCGGCCGGCAGCTTCGCCCGCGTCTTCGTTGAGCCGATGTGCGATGACGGCGGGCTCGCCATCGGTGCGGCATTCGCCGTCTACCACAACGTCTTCGGTAACCCGCTGCCCGGCGACGGGCCGAGGAGCGCCAGTCCGTACCTCGGGCCGACGTACCAGGAGCACGAGGTGGACCGGGCCCTGGTGGAGATGGCGGATCAGATTGTCATCGAGCGGTGCGACGATCCGGCCGTCCGCGCTGCCGAGGATCTCGCCCAGGACAGGCTCGTCGCCTGGTTCGACGGCCGCAGCGAGGCCGGACCGAGAGCCCTGGGCCATCGGTCCTTGCTGGCCGATCCACGGCCTGCTGGCAACTGGTCCCGGGTGAACCGCGTGAAGCGGCGCGAGCAATGGCGCCCACTGGCACCGTCAGTGCTCGCGGAACACGCGTCCGACTGGTTCGGGTCGGTGCCGTTGCCGTCACCGTCCATGCTCTTCAACGCCGAGGTCATCGCGCCGGGACTCGACGCTGTGACGCACGTCGACGGCACCGCGCGCATCCAGACTGTCGACGCGGCCAACGGCGACTACTACTGGCTCATCAGCCGGTTCCACGAACTCACCGGAGTCCCTGTCGTCCTGAATACTTCGCTCAACCGCCCTGGGGAACCCATCGTGGAACGCCCAGCCGAAGCCGTTGAGCTGTTCCTCCGCCAAGACATCGACGTGCTTTACATCGCCGGCCGTCGAATCACTCGTCAGCGATGACAAAGCAATAGAAGCTTCGGTGCGTTATCGGTCAACCGTCGCCGACTCCAGCCAAGGACGGATTCATGCAGTGGTGGTGAGAGCAGGGGAGGGATTCGGTGATCAGAAGAGCCAGGAGCGAAAGCCGTAGCGCAGGCCCGCTGTCCAAGGCAATGGTCACCGGTGTTGGCGGGGCCGCGGGCTTCGGCTTGGCCAAAACCTTGAGGAACCGGGGAATCGGTGTTGTTGCGCTGGACTGCGACTCGCTGGCTTCGGGGCTCCACCTACCGGGCGTAGAAGCCCACCTGGCTTTGCCGGCCTCGGATGATCGCTACTTTGCTCAGCTCAGCGAGGTGGCAGAGGCGACTGCCGCCACCGCACTCGTTCCGACGCTGGACGAAGAGCTGATGGTGCTCACGAACGCAGCGGATGAGCTGTCGCGGCTGGGACTCGCCGCCTGGCTTCCAAGCCCCTCGACTATTGAGCAGTGCCTGGACAAGCTCCTCTTCTCTAAAGTCCTGGGCAAGAACGGAATTCCTACTCCGTCCACCTATCTCCCGGAAGAGATCGGCTCCATCGAGTCGACATCTGGATTTGTTGTTAAACCCCGCACCGGGCGGGGCGGTCGGCACGTCTACCGATGTTCCACTTCGAAGCAGGCAGCCGTGCTCTGCGATCTCGTGCCGGCACCCATCGTCCAGCCACTGGTCAGAGGGCAGGAGTTCACCGCCGACTGCCTTCGCTGGCGCGAGGGGCAGTCGGTGTGCGCTCTCCGGACGCGGGACCGGGTGAAAGGCGGAATGAGTGTGGCGGGTACGACCTTTCACGATCCCAGGGGACTAAAGGCCGTCCGAAGAGCGATCGACGCTGTCAATCTTGAAGGCCCATGCTGCGTCCAGGGCTTTCTTACCACGGACCCACAGGAACCAGTGTGCATCACGGAGGTGAATCCACGCTTCGGTGGTGGCATTGTCTTGAGTGAGGCCGCCGGGGCAGAGATTTTGGGTCGCTACCTGGGCGTCCTTGGCGGACAGGACGTCGACCGTGACGAGACCCGGTACTCCTCAGGGGTCTCCATGATCAGGTACTCGGAGGAGTACTTCCTTACCGAAGCGTCTCGGTAGGCCTCATGCTTGCGGTCGGCTCGTCGGCGCGGCCAGAATCGGCAGCATGGTCAAGGGTGCGATGTTCGACTTCTCCGGAACCCTCTTTCGGATCGAATCGACCGCGCAGTGGCTTCGCGCGGTGGTGGCGAACGCCAGCCTGGCCATGTCCGAGAATGAACTCGACGTATGTGTCAGGCAACTGGAAGCGGCCGGGGCGTTGGCTGGAGGCGCTCCCCCTCGACGAGTGCCGCCCGATCTGAAGGGGCTGTGGCGGGAGTGCGATCTGAGCACCGAGCAACACCGGGCCGCCTATACGGCTCTCACCCGGGAAGCGTCGTTACCGTCAGCTGACCTGGCCGAGGCCCTGTACGACCTTTCTCAGCTGCCCGAGGCATGGAGGCCGTATTCCGATACCAAGGAAACCCTTCGCGCGGCACTGTCGACGAACGTAACATCGTGCCCTGGCACTTCGACCGTCACTACTGGCAGACGTGCACTTCCGACAGCATGCTCACTGCTTTCATCCCTTTCCACGACTGTGACGAGGAGATGGGGACGATCAGCATGGTCGACGGCAGTCACACCTGGCGGGAGACCGGCGCGGACGACTCCACCACCCGGCACTTCGCCGACCGTGACCGTCTCGAACTCGAGGACATGCTGCAGGAGAACGCCGCGTTCAACGGCGCCGAGGTGCGCAAGGTCCCCGTCGTCATCCCCAAGGGACACATCAGTTTCCACCACTGCCGCACCTACCACGGCAGCGGACTGAACACCAGCGGTCGTCCGCGCCGTGCCATCAGTCTTCACCTGCAGGACCGCGACAACGCCTGGCGTCCCTTCCCGGCGGCGCACTGGGACCGGTGCCGGATGGACCGCTGGCTGGCAATGCGGCTCATGGAAGGCCCTGATCAGCGGATGCCGTTGGTGATCTTCGGGTGGTGTTAACCGGAGCTGACGGAAGGTAGGTTGCGGCAGAGCTGGAAAAAAGGCTGCGGCCTTCCTCTGGGCGGATACGGCCGTATCGGCCGACCTTACCGACCAGACCCTGGCCGACTTCGGTGACCAGCTCAGATGAACATCGCTCGGCCGGACATTCCCTCGTCCAGTATCGACTGTCAGTGCTGTGGCCTACCTTGCGGTCCAACCAGGATCAGGTGCCGTGCGGCCATGCATGAAGAACGAGGTACCCGCCATGAGGAGATGCTCGGTATGCAAGGTGGACATCAGCCACCGGCACGGACTTGCGAAGTACTGCTCCGACACCTGTGCCGTGGAAGCACGTCGTCCCGCCGTACTTATCTGTGAGGAGTGCCACACCCCGTTCATTCGGCCGCACCGTCCTGGTGCGCCTCCCCGCTACTGCTCCGAGGAGCATCGGGCCGCTGTGGCGGCCCGAAGGTCCAGGGACTATCACGCGGCCCGCATGGAAGAGCTTCGCTTGCTGCGGGGCGATAGAAGGTGCGAGGTCTGTGGGGCCGACATCAATCATCGCCAGGCCAGCGCAAGGTACTGCTGCCAGCAGTGCTGCTATGACGCTCGGGGGCATGTTCCGTATCAGCCCACGTCGCACGAGGAGCGACTGCTCAGGCGTCGCGAGAGGCGGGCCGCCGCACGACCGGTATCGATCACTTTCCAGTGCAAGCGCTGTGGGAGCCCGTTCGACGTGTCAGGAGACAAGTCAGGGCGCAAGCCGCAGCGCTGTCAGCCGTGCCGGGATCTCGACAAGCCTCAGGTGCGCTCGGGACCCCTGGCTTGCAAGGGCTGTGGTCTGACCGTTCCGGCCGAGCGAGGTGTTCTCGCCCTCTACTGCTCTATCGACTGCCAGGTCACCATGAACAGCTTGGCGCAGGCGAAACGGCGCAAGGTCGAGCGCGCGGAAGCTAAGCGGGACCGGCAGTGTGAGGTCTGCGGTCGGCCGATCGAGGTGCGGGAACACGGCCTCCGCAAGTACTGCGGTCATGGCTGCTGGTACCGCGCCAATCACATCCCCAGGCCGAAAGCTGACGCCTGTGCCTGGTGCGGAGGCGCAATGTCCCATCGCCGTGCCGACGCCAAGTTCTGCGGGCAGTCCTGCTACCTGAAGGCCCAGTACAAGCGCAAGGTCGGTACTGCTCTTCGTTCACGCCCTTGCGGCCACTGTGGAGAGAAGATGCCGCTCAGCACTGCGCACCGTGTCTACTGCTCGGGCCGCTGCTCCCGTCGTGCCTACTTCGAGGCGAACCGGGAGAAGGTCCGGGCTGCGAAGCGCCGCGGAAACCACCAGCGCCGAGCGATGCTCGCCCAAGCCAAGCGATACAGCGTGACCGACCGTGATCTCTCACGGCTGTGGGGTCGGTACGAGGACAGTTGCGCCTACTGTGGCGAGAGATCCCCATCCCTGCACCAGGAGCATGTCGTCCCGATCTCCCGGGGCGGCGTCGACGGCATCGGAAACTTGGTCCCCGCCTGCCTCGACTGCAACCTCGCGAAAGGCGACCGGACCATCCTGGAGTGGCGCCTCGGGAAAAAGTCCCCCCGCTACAGAACCCGGCCAGACAGCAAGGACGACGGCTGAGTGTGTACACGCTTTCTGGGTGTAGCCAGTTCATTCTTGGCCTACGGCTCGCGCGTTCTTGATCGCGAGCCCCCTTTCCGCGACTCTCGACATAGACCGACAGCGGTGGTGAAGCGATCCGGAGGCGGGGGACATGCGGGAGCTGCAGTACCTGTCCATGGCCAAGCTCGATGACTTCCACGAGCGGCAGCGAAGGAGGCTCACGGATCGAGCCGTTGAGGCCGAAGCCAGCGTGATGGGTTCCGGCGGTCGCGTCGCTGTGGGGGAGGGCGTGGCCGGGGAGCGAACGTCTGCCGAACGCCTGGAGCGCGTCCTGGAGCATCTGGTGAAGCAGTGCTGGGCGCGTTCATGGGAGCCAGCGGCGTGCGGCCATCTTGGAGTCGATGCCTGGTTGGAGTTCCGTGGTCCGTTCCGCTACGGCGCCGCAGCCAGTGACGTTGGATTCCACGAACGGGACGTCTTCGCTTACGCATCACTGGAGGAGGGCTACTGCCCGCACCGCGATGGTGAGTTCTGCCCCAACATCGAACTGTTGCTATGCGGCTCGAAGCAGCATGTGCGGGATCACCGTGATCATCCGCCGACCAGGATGGGATCCGGCTCGGACTGGTTGCACGCCATGGCAGCCGACCTGGTCCGGCGGGAGGCCCGTGGGGACACGACGTCCCCTGAGATATTGGCCTCTACCAGGCTGAGTGATCAGGAGTTCGCGGCCAGGTCCGCTTTTTCCATGATCTCTCACTTCTACCGGACTCCTGGGTACCTGCGTGGGCATGCCCGCGTGTTGTGCAACTTCCCGCCGGAGCGGCTGCGGCACCGGATGATCGTGGCAACCCCTTTGTACGTGGAGGTTGGGGTACAGCCGGCTCCGCCGGCCACATCGGATTCTGACGCCGGGGAGACCGCGCGCCACCGCCGCTGGTGGCGATCACAACGCTGAGCTGGAGCCGGGGAGATCACAAGCGGATGGTGATAGCCAACTCACCACGAAGCTCAGCCTGAACACTGAAGGGTAAGGCCGTCGCGGCGAGATGGCTGGCGAGGTGACGCCGTACCTGATCCATCAACGGGATGCCCGACTGTGCAGGGAAGGAGTGGCGGGAGCTGCAGGTGACGGTCGGGATCCCGGCGCGGGTACTGATCGTCACGCTCCAGGTGTGTGGGGGCCGAGCGGTCATGAAGCGCCTTCGAGAAGACCAGAGGGGCCGGTGAAAGTTGTCATAGCCTGTCGCGGAGGTCCTCACAGTAGACACACCGCGGCTCTGCGTGAGTCCCTGGTCCCGGGCACAGCGCTGTAGGCCCCCTCGGCAGTCCAGCAGCTCGATGTGGAGGTGGGGGCAGGAGCCAGCGTGTGCCGGGCCGCCCAGTTGAGCGAATGGATCGACACCCTCAGGACAACTGTCCTGCTTTGCGCCGTTGGCCGCGGCGGCCGGGCCCAGGGCCGCTGGGCCCGGGCTCGCTGAACTGCTGTCGGGCTGGGGAGGGGGCGGTGTTGGTGGTCGCAGCCAGGGATGCGGATTCGGCGCTCAAGCGGGCGCGGGTGGCGCGGAACATGACGCTGGAGGAGGCCGCCAACGTGCTGAACGCGATCACCGGGGGAGCAACGGAGGCGAGCTTGATGAGTGCGTGGGAGTCCGGGCGGCGCCGTACGGGCACACGGAACCGGGCCGGGCTGTGCCGGCTGTACCGCGAGCGTCCGGAGGTGCTGTTCGCCCACCAGGACGGCGCGGCCACCAGCGTGCTGGAGACCTTCGGCACGGCCGTGGTCGTGAAGGTGCTGACCCGTTGGACCGACCTGATCGAGTCGATGGTGGGGGTTGTGGCCGGGGCGCAGGAGCAACTGGTTGTCACCGGTTCCCGGTCGCGGGAGAAGGCCTATCTGGCGGCGATTGAGGCGGCTGTTGCCCAACAGCCGGACCTGGTCCACTACCGCGTGCTGTACGGCCCGCCCAGGCACCGGGCGCTGGTCGGCCACTTGGTGCGGCTGCTGGAATTGCGTGATCCGGCCGCGCGCCGCAACGGCGTCAAGACGCTGCACATCGGGATGGTCGAGCCGGCCGAGGTGCTGGAACGCTTCTTCGTCGCCTCGGAGACTGCCGCGGTGGTGCCGCTGCCGTCCTTTCACGGGGCGGACGGGTTCGACTGCGGCGTCTTGCTCAGCCGTGAGGGGGCGGTAGGGCTGGTCCACCATGGCCGGGAGGCGTGCGCGTCCGCGCGGCCGGTGGAGACGCTCGAGGCCGTCCGCGCGCTGCCGGTAGGCCACAACTGACACCTGATGGGGAGATCCGTTGAGTGAGAACCTTCAGCAGGCCGCCCGGGGCCGTACGGCGTCCGTGGTCGAGCTGGCTCAGGAGCTGATCCGGCGTCCCAGCAGGGCGGGGATCGATGACTACGGGCCCGTGCTTGCCGTGCTGGAGGACTGGCTTGCTGCCCGTGCCGTGCCACACCGGCGCCTGCACGACGACGCGGGCGCCCTGGTGGGGCTGCTGGTGGAGATCCCCGGCGGCCGTCCGGGCGCGTGGTGGACGCTGGACGCGTGTGTGGACACCGCCCCGTACAGCGACGAGGCCGCCTGGTCGTTTCCGCCGGCCTGCGGGGAGGTGGTGGACGGCTGGCTGCTGGGCCGGGGCTCGGCCGACTCCAAGCTCGCCGCCGCGATGTTCTGCCACATCGCCGCCGACCTCATGCCTCGTGCCGCCGATCTGAGCGGCGGGCTTGCGGTGCTTCTGGACGTCGATGAGCACACCGGCAGCTTCGGCGGCGCCCGCGCCTACCTCGCCGATGAGGCTGCCATCCGCCCCGCCGGGGTGATGATCGGCTACCCGGGCCTTAAGGAGGTCGTGGTCGGCGGCCGGGGACTGTGGCGGGCAGTGATCACTGTGCATGCCCCTTCCGGACACTCCGGGGCCACCAAGGCCGTGGTCAACGCGATCTTCCGCGCGACTCACCTCGTGCGCCTCCTGGACGCCGCTGAACTGCCCGGCGTAGATGCTGCATCGGGGTTCCCGCTGCCACCGAAGCTGTCGGTGACCGCCTTCCACGGCGGTCAGGGCTTCTCCGTCACCCCCGACCGGTGCGAGCTGAACATCGACGTCCGCACCACCGTGAACTTCGACGCTCATGACGCCGAAACTCTGGTGCGCAAGGCCGTCGTCGAGCTCGACACACAGCTGCCCGCCCCGGCGCCCACCGAGGTCACCCCGGTCGCAACGTGGCCGCCGTTTCGCCTGACCGGGGATGAGCAGCCCGCCGCCGCCCTCCTGAACGCCGCCGCCAAGGCGGGCCTTTCCCCCCGGGCGAAGACCGCGGGACCGTCGAACATCGGCAACCTCCTGGCGGCCGAGGGCATCCCGGCCACCGCCGGCTTCGGCGTGCCGTACGAGGGCCTGCACGGCATCGACGAGCGCGCCCGCCTCGCGGAACTCCCCACCGTGTACGCCATCTACCACCAGGCCGTAGTCAGCCTCCTACGGGCAGGCTGACGTTCCAGGCCCGTCCCAGATTTCTCCCAGATCCGCTCCCAGCAAGTCCCCATCTCCGTCTCTGGAGACGGATCTTCGCTCGCGGTGAGATAGAGGGCAGCACCACCGGCGTATCCACCGATGACACAGGGAGACCGGCCATGGCCGAGCAGACCACCGTCGCCACCAGGCCCGCCGTCGCGGACACCTCCGCCCCGGCGCCATGCAGCGGCGCCTTCGCGCCGCAGGTCAGCACTCACCTGGTGGCCACCCTCACCCTGGGCCGCCAGAACGCCAACGACGCGGACAAGTCCAACTACTTCGAGGGCTCGTGACGCATCGCCGAGCGTGACTGAGAAATCCGGGGGCCGGCCGCCGAGCGGCCGGCCCCCGGGCACGTCACAGGGTCCTGGCCCCGGGGGGCGCGATGGAACAACAGTGGATCACCGGCGGCACCGCCGCCACGGACGGAGTGACCATCAAAGGACTCGGCGACGTCCGCCGGGCCCCAGACATGCGGGCACGCGCGGTCGGCGAAGGGCCGGCCACCGTCGCGGTTGTGGGCGACTGCACCCTCACCGAACAGGAGCTGCGCACCGCGCTTCCCGCGGTGCGGGCGGGCCGGTGGGCCGAGCTGACCCGGTGGCCCGGCTCGTACTGGGTGATCGCGGACAACGGGCGGCAACACTTCGTGTGCGGGGACCTGGCCGGCCTGCGAGCCATCTACTACACGCTGCACGGCGAAAGGACGGCGTGGGCGACCGCCGCCCGGCTCCTGGGGTGCCCGCTCGTGCCGGATCTTCCCTGGCTGGCAGCCCGGCTGACGGCAGGCGAACACCACTGGCCGCACCACAGCCCCTACGAACGCATCCACCTGGTGCCGGGCGGGTTCGGGCTGCTGCTCACGCCCGGGGCGCCGCCGCAGCTCATCGACGTCACCGCCATCGAGCCGGTCGTCGAACTCCACGAAGGCGCCGCGCAGTTCGGCCGCGCGCTCACCGATGCCGTCCAGCGCCGGGTCCACGACGCCGACGGGGCAGTGGGGGCAGACCTGTCCGGCGGACTGGACTCCTCGGCAGCCGTCGTGCTCGCCGCCGAGACCGCACGCGTGCACGCGGTGACGTACACCGACGGCTACACCAGCGCCGAGGACACCGCGTTCGCATCCCGCGTCGCCGAACACACCCGTATCGAGCACACGACGGCCGCCGGAAGCGACGCCCAGCTGCCGTTCGGCTTCCCCGCCGGACAGCCTGCCGGAACCGAGCCGGTACTGGAAGCGGCCACGTACACGATGGACGCCTGCTACCTCGCCCCGGTGCGGGACCTGCCCGTGCACCTGACCGGGCACGGCGGGGACGTGGTACTGGATGCGTCCGCCTCCTGCTGGGCCCGTCTCCTGCAGGACGGCCGCCGCCGTGAGGCGCACCGCCAGGTCGTGGCGTTCGCCCGGCTGCGCAACACCGCGCCCGGCCCGGCCTGGAAGACACTCAAGCAGGCTGCCGGTCTCGGAAGGAGCACTGCCCTGCTCCGCGCTGCCGAGGCCCTGGAGCACGGGCCCGCCGCGGGGGAGCGGGCCACGGGCGGATGGTCGTGGTGCCGTCTGGGAGCGGGCGCATCCTGGCTGACCGGCCACGGCCGCCACCAGGTCGCCGCGCTGCTGCGGCAGGCCGCCCGTGACCAGCAGCCGGAGCACGCTGATGAGTTCGACCAGTGGGCTGCCCTGCGGTCGGTGGGCGCCTCCGCCCGCGGCTGGGAACCCTACGCCCACGCCCTCGGCATCCAGCCGGTGTACCCCTACCTGGACAACCAGGTCGTACGCGCCGCGTTCGCCGTGCCTGCCCTTGCCCGGCGCGGGCTGGTGGCCTACAAGCCGCTGTTGCGGGCCGCGCTGCCGCAGCTGCCCGACTGGCTGACCTCCCGGCGCTCGAAGGGTTCGTTCACCGCCCAGCGCATCGCCGGGCTCGCCCGCCACCACGGCCGGCTGACCGAGCTGGTCGGCGCAAGCCCCCTGGCCGCGGCCGGGCTCATCGACCCTGCGGCCGTCCAGACGGTGCTCGCACAGACAGCGCGCGGGCACAGCGCCACGGCCATCGCCGACCTGCACCACCTGCTCGTGACATGCTGGTGGCTGACCGGCCAGAAAACGGGGCTGGAGGCGGCATGTTGACCCCTGCCCGCTATGTCCACCACGCCACCGGCCCCCATGGAACAGGGGTACTCGATGTCCGGCGCGGACGGTGGCTGATGCTGGACGCAGACGCCTCCCGCATCTGGCACGCCGTCACCGTCCGCGGGAACACGACGGGGCTCGCCGGCGAGATCTCCGTCCGCACCGGCCAGGACCCGCAGGTCGTCGGCGAACAGATTGCCGCGTTCGTCGGCGAGTTGGTGGCCACCGGCGTGCTCGTCGACACCGACCGCCCGCAGTGCAGGAGGTGGCGGCTGTGACGGTGATGGCCCCCGCTGCCCGGCCCACCGCGCCGCGGCGTGACCGCTTGGTCGCGGCCGTTGCGATAGCCCGTCGTCGCGTCGTCTTCGATCTGGTTGCCGGAGTAGTTCCTGACAACGGTCTGACGCTCGACAGTCGGTCTAGGGTGGGCGCTGCGGGGGAGGGGCGGCGAGCGGAGGTCATCGGGTCAGTGCCTTTGCCGGCGTCATGCGTGAGCCCGGATGCAGAATCCACCCCGGCCGCCTTGCGCTGGACGGCGGCTCTGCTGTGGCGCGGGGCAGGCGCCTCGCCGACTGTTGGGTTACGGACGGGCCACCGTCCCGATCCAGCCGGTAAGGAGCTCGCCCCATGGCCATCACGGCGACCGACCATGTGGTGCCGCACACCTCGACCGTCCCCGCAACGGCGGGTCAGAAGGTCGAGCTCTTCGTGCGGGAGTACGACGGCACGCTGCCCGGTCCGCCTGCGGACCGCAAGGCCGTCCTCATGCTGCACGGCAGGAGCATTCCGACGCTGGCGGCCTACGATCTCCAGCACACCTCGTACGGGTGGGCCGAAGCCCTCGCCCGGGCCGGGTACGACGTGTTCATGATGGACCTCCAGGGCTCGGGTCTGTCGCCGCGTCCCCGGATGGAGGACCCGTGCAACGTCGGCCCCAATGAGCAGGGTGCGGTCAACCCTCCGCTGTCGGGCCCGCGCACCGCGAGTTACCCCTTCGTGCTGACCAACTCCCAGAGCGACCAGGACGAGCTCGCCACCGTCGTCGAGTTCATCTGCAGCACACGCAACGTCTCGAAGGTCGCCTTCATCGGCTGGTCGGCGGCCGCCTTCGCGATGGGGCCGTACGCGGTCAAGAATCCGGGGAAGGTGGAGAGCCTGTTCCTGCTTGCCCCGATCTTCCCGCCGCTGGGCCCGCCGGACCCGCCGACGCTGCCGGTGCCGGGCTTCCCCACCCACGTCCTCACCCTGAAGGGCCTCGACCAGGCCTGGACCAACGAGGTGCACTGCGCGGACCAGCGTGAGCCCGGCATGGTCGACGTCGTGTGGAGTGCTCTGATGGACATCGACCCCATCGGTCGCACCTGGGGACCGGTCGACCTGTCCACCGAGAAACCCGTGGGCGCGAGCCGGTACCGGAACTTCGTCACGTGGGGCTGGAACAACACCACGGCCGGGCAAGGAGGAGTCCTCGGCGGAAGCGTGCCCGTGCTGATCGTGCACGGCGAGTTCGACAAGACGGCCAACACGACACCGCCCAGCTCCAACCCGGTACTCGACTTCCACGTCCCCGCGCTCTACGACGCCATCACGGGCACTCACAAGATCCTGGTCACGGCGAAGTGCGCAAGTCACCAGATGCCCTGGGAGGTCCAGCACAAGAACCTGCACAACCTGTCCAAACACTGGCTCGACCAGACCAAGGTCGACGGAAAGACGACGGGCCGCTTCGAGATGGACGAGGACGGCAACATCAGCCCGGTGTCATGACCCCGCGCACCGGACCCTCCCTCGGAGGAGAGCGTGCTCGAGCCGCCGGGGTGCCGACCTGGGCATGCGATCCCGTGGCACGGGATCGCGGCCGCCCTGGTGCGACGGGCCGTGCGGCAGGGGCTATGTGATGGTCCAGGTATGGAGCTGGCGAGCGACCTGAGCGACGCCCGCCGTGCCCGCGGCGGCGTCACGGACGAGCACAACGGCGTCCTTGGGCTGGTACTCGAGCTGGATGCCGTTCAGGTCCAGGAACGCCTCGGTGGCATGCCACGCGAACCGGTCGTTCGAGTGTTCCAGGCATGGCATCCGCACGAGGCTGACCAGCAGTGCGCCGGCCTTCAGGTGCAGGGAGCCGTAGATGTCCCGGTCCATCGCCCGGGCGTACATGCGGGCGACAGCACCGAACAGCGGGCCGTAGTCGTCGACTTGAGGGTCGCCGACAAGCAACTCGGCGGCATGGAGCAGGAAGGGGACGTCGATCCGCAGCGGCGACTGGTCAGCACTCACGCGGCGCGATCCTGCTTCCGCGGCCCGAAGCCAGCCCAGGCCTGCTGCTCGGCGGCACGCTGCTCGGGGGAAGGGTCGCACGCGCCGGGCTCTGCATCGAAGGCGTCTCCGCTGCGCGCCATCGAGGCCCTGAACGCCTCCAGGAACTTCACCTCGACAGCCGTGGCGCGCTCGTAAGCAGCCCGCAGGATGTACTCCTGCATGCTGACCCCGGCCTCCCGGGCCGCGGCCTCGATCGCCCTGCGCTGCTCTGCGTCGGGGAACCGCAGGCTCATTGCTTTCGGATCAGGCATGGTATCGACGGTATCAGTGATACCGCATGCGGGCTACCGATGTGGAGCGGTGCCCGGGCGGGCACACCCGAGAAGGCCGCCGCGCCGTTCGCCGGCAAGGGCGCCGAGGGCGAAGTCGGTACGAACCCGCCCGGTTGTCAGATCGACGGCCTCGAGAGCCGCCCGACGGCCCGCCTCGGCCAGATCGCTGTTGCAGCCGCATGCGAGGGTTACGCCGCCTACCTGGCGCAGTACATCGTGTACTGCCTGCATGCCCCGAGCCCCGGGTGGGACCCCCATCCATCACCCTCTCTGGGATCGCCTGGAAGATCGGGTGATTGGACCGCAGACGTAGTCCCACCCGGACAGGTTCCGGTCCATGAACGCCGTGTGGCCGACCTGCCCCTGCTGGGCCAGCCGGGTCGCCATGGCTGGCGAGGGCCCGGAGGAATTGCCGGGGAACTGCTCCAGGGCGGGCACGAAGTCGCCGCTGGACAGACAGTGCAGGCAGAGACGATACGGAGTAGATGTGATCATTGACGAGAGGGCGGTTCCCCCGTCCCCTGGCCGCCAGCCGGAGTTCCAAGATGGCCGCCGTCATTCCGAACCACCAGTACGAACAGACTCGTTGACATCCAACCTAGTCGGCCCAGGTCAGCGGGCTGCACACGACTAACTTCCCTGCCGAAGGACAGCGCTTGTTGTCACCGAGCGCGGTTGCACAACTGCTCGGCCCACGCTCTCAACGGATCGGCCAGTTCCTGGTTGTGCCCGCGGGAGACGGTTTGCAGGAGTTCGGCGACGACCACCGCCTCGCCCACCCACGCCGCGGGCGTGCCGAGCTCTGCGAAGCACCCGCGGACGCAGTCTGCGGTGCCGGGCTGAAGAAGGCTGTAGGCGTAAAGAGCGGACCCGCAGCCTTAGCCCGCCAGCAGGGCGGCTCTTGATCCGACCTGCCGCGCCGTCCCCGACGCCGACTGGACTCTCGGCTGAACGGGTGGATTCCGGGCACGACGCGGGCCTGGTACCGGTCAGGCTGGTCACGTTGCGGTCTACCGTGCTCGTCGCGGCCGGTGGTGTAGCCGTGTTCCTCAGACGCTACGGCCCAACAGCGTCGAAGCAGGGAGCGAAGGAGGTCAGCTTCGCACCACGTGTTGTTGCTCGATCAGCGTGATACGGGAACGGCTCACTCGCCGTACCGAAGGGCCGGCGGTACGGGGAAGAGGAACCTCCCGATGCGACACAACCGCGTCAGCAAGCTGGCCGCGCGGCGCACCGCCTACACCGGCGAAACGTATGACCAGGCACGCTCCGCACTGGCGCCGGAGCAGCCGCCGATTCCCGCACCGGCCTCCCGCGATCAGCTCCACTTCGAGGCCGACGTCTTCCACCAGGTGGTGGAGTCACACCGCGACTTCACCCAGTACACCTTCGGCATCCGACGCGTCCGCCCTGCCCTCGACTCCCTGGAACTGGAGGCGGAGAGCGAGGACCGGGGGGACAGGCTCCTGCGCTTCCTGCTGCCGGTCCATGAACCCGAAGGTGAGGTCCACGGGCTTGTGGGTCTGCGCATCCGGCAGCGCACGGCCCAGGGCATCGAGCTGCACCAGTCCGGCCGGAAGACTTCCGTGTGGCTGACCGGACTGCCGGCGGCCACGTGGCGACGGATTGAGACGTCCGTGCTGGAGCACACCGCGGATCTCGGCTGGCGCGCCTTGTGGCGAGGACCGGATGACTGGACAGAAGAGGAACTGCTCTTCGAGCAGCAGTGGAACGGCGACGAGTACACACGGAACTTCCACGCCGGCGCCTGGTGCACCAGTGGACTGCTGCGCCGTCTTGGCATCTTCCACACGGCCGTCGCCGCGGACTTCGTGACGGCCTACAAAGGGCTGGGCATCAACGGATACGACGGGTTCGGTCCCGTGCGCTGGTGCATCGACCTCATCCACCGCACTGGTGCCCGGTACCTGAACGACGGCCTCGTCACCGCGCTGACTGACGCCGACTTCGGTCTGCCCGTCGCCCCCGCCCGCCACCTCGACCACATCTACGGCGACTTGACGCCGGGCGTGGTTCGGCTGGATGACGCGGCACGGACGGGGCTGATCGAGCTGCGCTTCTCGGCTTTCGACTACAACCTCACCGAGCCGAAGTACGGCGAGATGGCCGCGCGGATCCGGGAGCGTGTGGATGCCGTCCTCGCGTCGGCCGCCTGAGCGCGAAGTGCCCGCTTGCCCCGCGACGAGCTGCGGCAGGGGCATCGTGCCCGGGGCGTGCTGGCGTCCGTCCGGCACCGGGCGGACGCCAGCACACCGGTGATCAGGTCCGGGCGGGTTCCTCGTCCGGGGCTACGAGCGTCGCGCCGGCAGCCGTCCGGGCGCAGGATTCCAGCGCTGCCGGCAGATAGTCGAATGCCTGCTGGTCGTCCGGGTGGTTGGCGTGCAAGGCGGCGAGGAACGCCTCGAGAGGGTGTCCTCGAAGGCGGGTTCCGACCAGCTGCCGTCGGCGAGGCCTTGTCCGACGTGGTGAATGAAGCTCTCGGATCCGTCGACGGGCTTGCCGGTGAGCCCGTCGAGGTGCTGCCGGACCTGGGGTGTGAAGTATTTCTGGACGGCCTGGTGGTCCCGTACGTCCAGGTACATGCGCAGCCGGTCCGGGGAGACGTGCTGTTCCTGGAGGTACGCGGTGATGGTGCCGATCAGCAGGAAGAGGTGGTCTTGGGCGTCGGTGAGCCGGCGGAGTCCGTTGCGCTGCCATTCGCCGAAGTCGTCGCTGTAGTAGCGGCCCAGGCTCAGCGCTTGGTGGAGGTACCGGGCGATGCAGTTGGCGTGGTGGCGCACGAGGTTGCGCAGCTCCAGCGGAACGGGGTCGTCGTCTCGGACGGCGGCGGCAGGGTAGTCCCCCCGTTCGACACGGTCGAGGTGGGTGTACCGGTCCTCACGCACGTCGGCCAGAGCCTGGTGATACTGCTGGCCGGTGGCGTCTTGGCGCCGTCGGGCGTCCTTCTTGCGGGCGTAGTAGTGGCTCACGACACGTCCTCCTCCGGCAACAGCGCCTGCCCGTGACCCAGCGTGCTGCCAAATGAGCAGGGGGATAGCCGCACCGGTGAACCGTGATGATGCGCAAGAACCTTCAGGCCGTTCGTGCTCTTCCGGTCACGGGCCGGACCCGAGCTGGGCCGGGCCGTCACGGCGGCCCATCGGATCCACGACACCACAATCCCGCGGCGGAGACCGCGATGTCACCCCGGCGTGGTGGGTGAACGCGCAGGTCTCGAGATGACGGCCGCCCGGAGAGCGGTCATCCGGAATGGCAGAGGGGTGAGTACCGGTCGATGCGGGGCGTACGGGACCGTGCCCCCCGCATCGCCCCGCATGAGTGCGTCCGGCCGCTCAGTAGGAGAAGGTGGCCGAGCTGGCCTGGTCGTTCATCGCGTCGCCCACGTAGGGGACGGCACCGCTGTAGGACTGGCTGAAGCCGAGGAAGTCGGCGTTCTGGTAGAGGGTGATGGTCCTGCAGGCGCCGGTGTTGACGGAGCTGACGCGGTCGTTCCAGTCGGCCCCGAAGCGGTTGAAGTAGCGGGTGCCGCAGCTGCTGCCCATGAGCATGAGGGAATCGCCGCCGAAGTCCTTGTCCGCGTAGATCGTGGCGAGGACCTGGTCCGACTGCGCCGCGGCCAGCGCCTTCCGGGCGCCCGCCGAGCTGTTGATCCGCGTCTGGAGCGTCTTGTCCAGCGTCGCGGCCTTGGCGTCGTTCGGGGCGTCGGTCACTCGGCCGTGCGTGCCGAATGCAACGGCTTCCCGGTAGGTGCTGAAGCAGGACCGGGCACCACTGTCGACGTTGACCACGCAGTGCCTGGCCTCGGCGGCCTTGGGGGCGGTGCCCTGCTGCGCCAGGGCCGGGGTGGCGGCCGCCACAGTGGCCAGGGTGCCCAGCGTCAGAGCGAGTGCGGTGCGTGTGGATCTCATGTTTGCTCCATGGGTGAGGACGGTTTCCGAGGAGCCGGAGCGCTGCGCGCCGGCTGCTGGCATGGACACTGCTGCCTCACGTTCAACAAAGGGTCAACACATGTCGCCGACCGCCTCCGACGCGCTGCGACCGAGACTCAGCTTGACTCTGTCGGGGATCTTGGGCGGTCGGGCTCAGCTGCCGAGGGTTCGCCAGGACTTTGACCGGGGGATCTCGTTCTGGTCCAGGAAGGCCTGGAAGGCGGTCGATGGTCTCGGTGCCGAGGGTTCCTCGGTCGCTGACTGACCGCTGAGTCGTTCGATGTTCACGGCGATGGCCGTGAGGATGTGTTGCAGGTGGGCTTTCGACTGTCCTCGGTAGCGGCAGCAGCGCATGCCATGTCCGTGGGCGAACTGGTGGCCACGTCCGTGATCACATTGACGCTGTCGGGACCGCACGTCTTGGTGAGGTGGGCGGCGAACCCCTTCCAGCGGATGATGTGCCCGTGGCGGACGTAGCGCGCGGTGGTGTCATATGGGGAGACGATCGCCGCTGACGAGGGTGGCAGTCCGCCGTCCTCATCGGTGCGCCAGCGCAGGCGGCCTGCTGGGTCGCGGTAGTAGTTCTGCACGACGATCTGGCGCAGGGCCTGGGCCTGCGGGCCGGGCCGGTGCAGGCGTTCCAGCAGGCGGCAGGCGTCCTCGCCGGCGGACAGGATCCTCGTCTTGGGACGGCTGGGGTTCTTGCCCAGACGCACCGGACGGCCGTAGCGGCGGCCCCAGTCCTCGTCGACCAGGCCGGTCAGCAGATGCTCCACCGTGCGGGCCGCCTCTTCCAGCGCGGCACGAACCGCCTCGGTGACCAGTTCCAGCCGGGTCAGGTCGCGGACCGCGGCCAGCATGTGGGTCGAGTCAGTACGCTGAGTGGTGCGCTCACGCACGAGCCCGGCGTCCTTCAGCTGGGCCAGAGCCAGATCCAGGAGACGGTCCGCGCGTCCGTCATGCAGCAGCCGCTCACGGAAGTCGGCCAACACGCTGTGGTGGAAGCCGGGATCATCCAGGTCCAGGGCCAGGCAGTACTTGAAATCGATGCGGCAGCGGACCGCCTCCGCCGCTTGGCGGTCCGACAGGCCGAGCAGAAACTGCAGCACGCTCACCGTCGCCAACTGCGCAGGTGACAGGCCGGGGCGTCCGTCGCGCGGGTACCAGTCGACGAAGTCCTCGTCGTGCCACAGCCCGTCCAACCGGTCCCGCACCCACATCTCCGTCGTCCCCTTCGGGTTGCTCGCCCGCGCGATCTGCGCAGTCAGAGCGGGAACCAGCTCACCGGAACGGGGACGGAGCGACAACAGACACCTCGGCAACTGCATCGGGCTTCGAAGAGCCCTGAGCATGCACCCTGATCATGCTGGCGCACCGGGAAACTACAAGATCACCGACAGAGTCAAGTTGAGAAGCCGTCGCGCATCTTCGACTGATCGTCACGTGGCGTGACAGACGAGGGATCGTCTGCAGAGAAGCGACGGCAGCGAGCGTTCATCGCACGGCCGGCCCAACCGCCCGCAACGAGTTCTCTCCGGCCTGATGGCTCGTAGGGCCGGTGCCCATGGACGACATCGAACTGCGTGACGACCCGCCCCGCTCCACCACTGGTGAGGACGAGGAGGCCGGGCGGTGACGGCCACGGGTGAGGCGTTGCTGCTGGTGCCGGTCGCCGTGATGCCGGGTACCGATCTCCAGGTCCTGGGCCAGCAGCTTGCCGATGCCGTGGTGCATCTGCCGTACCCGGCGGCCGCGATGCTCGCGCCGGTCGACGTCCCGCCGGAGATCGTGGCGGCCACGCGGGTGCTGGGGGAGCGGCAAGGTCTGGCGGAGGCCGCTGCGGACACCGGCATGTTCTACGCCCGTCTCTGGGTGCGCCCGCCGGGGCAGGTGACGGACTTCGAGGTGGCGGTGGAGTGCGTGCAGGTCTGGCAGAAGCACGTGGAGGGTGTAGCGCGGTCGGGTGCGACGACGGTGGGCTGCGTGCCCGCGCCGAGCGCGGACGGCTGGCTCGCCGGGATCGCCGGCTGCCGCATTCTCCTGCGTACGGCTGATGCACCGGAGGGGCTGATCCTGGAGGGATGATCATCAGGCGGGCGGCGTCGCCCCGGGCAGCTCTCCGGCGAAGTCCCACCACTGCTCGATGGTCCACACCACAACGCTGGAGCGGTCGGTGGACATCCGCAGCCACACCTCCTCGCCGCCGGGCATGAGTGCCACCTCCACGTGCGGCTCGTCCCACGTCCCCAGCGGGTACATCCATCCGATGCCGTCGGGCCAGGTGCGCATCGCGACCGTGCGCACGCTCAGCGCCGCGGCCATGGCATCCAGGGCTGCGCGCGGTATCCGCACTTCCGCTGGCTCACGCCCGAACGCTTCCATTAGCCCCCTCATTCCGCGGCGAGATTCACCAGCTCGTCGCACATCACAGCCTGCCAGACCGAGACATAACGTCCGGTGGCGAGAGTTCACTGATGAGACGTACGCCGCAGCAGTGACTCTGCCCTCGCGGGCGGCTTCCTCTGCTGGGGTGAGCAGCTTCTGCGTCAGAGCAAGAGAGCCTTCCCAGGCTTCCTCTGCGATGTGCTGGGCGAGCGCCTTCATGGGTTCGATCATCGCGCCGCGGTTACCAGTTGCGATGATGGTCATCTCGTTGGCCACGTATGCACACTCCGCTCCGGGCCATGCGGGCAGGTGCGCCCCCGCGTAGGCGGCCGCAGCCTCGTACTCACAGGGTTCCTCGAACTGCACGGTCAACGTGTAAAGCCGATCGGACATCGGCGCACTCCTTACATCGACGCACGCTTCAGGTCCCGTAGATGGTTCCTCCTGGCAGATCAGTTCCTAGCCGATCAACGACCACCGCGACAGCAAGGGTGTGAGCCCTGCCCCCATACAGCCCAGACCAAGGGCCCGCCGCCGCTATCGGTGCCCGATGGCGGCGGAGAGCTCCCGTACGCCGTGTGTGCGGGGGTGGCGCTGGATGAGGTCGGTGGCGACCTGGCGGATGGCGGGCCGGTCCCGGACTTCGGCGGGTGAGGCGCGGAGGGCTTCCAGGAGAGCGTCCGCGGTTTGCTGGGGTTTGTTCCATTGCCACCAGGAGCGGGCGAGGTCGGTGTGCATGCGGGCGCGGCGTTCGGCGGTGGGGAATTGGCGGGGGTGGAGTGTGCGGCCGGCGTGGAGGGCTGCTCCGGCGTCTCCGAGGGCCCAGTGGACGCCGACTTCGTAGAGGGTGACGGCGGCGGGGCTGATGGCGAAGGTGGCGCCGGTGGGAGGCTGTTCGGGCAGGCGTGTGGCTGCGCGTGCGGCTTCGCGGATGTAGGTGAGGGCCTGGTCGCGGTGGCCGGCTCGGGCAGCGGTGTAGGCGGTGGTGCAGAGCATCTGCGCGTACGCCATCGCGTACGCCTGCGTGGCCAGTCCGGTGGCTTCGACGGCGGCGAGGGCGTTATCGACCAGGCGCTGGGCTGCCTGGGGCTGGCCCTGGTGGCGCAGGACGATGCTCAGCTCCCGGGAGGCCGCCGCGGTGGCGACGGGGCTGCTGGAGAGGTCGGCGTAGGTGATGGCCCGGTCCGCGGTCAGGCGTGACCGCTCGTAGTGCCCCACCTTGGTCAGGACGCGGGAGGCCAGGGTGTAGCAGGCGGACAGCGTCGCGTAGGTGGTGTCCGTCCGGGTGCGGGTTGCGGCATGTGCGTCGGCGAGCAGGTTGGGGAGGGCTTCGAGGAGCTGGGCGTGGCGGCCGCTGTCGAACAGGGCCTCGGCGCGGGCCAGTCTGCCAGCGACGGGCAGGGCGGCGGTTGTGCGCGGGGCGGGGATGGCGGCGAGCGCGTCGTCGATGCCGGCGAGGAGCTGGAGGGGGCCCGCCACTCCGGCGGCGGCGAGCAGTGTGCGGCGGCGCAACGGGTCCTCCTGGGCGTGACGCGGACCGGATGGCGCCACTGTAGTGGCTGCGGTCACACCGAGGCCGACAGCAACGGCCAGAACATGTGCGGGGAGCCCGACTTCGCGTGCGGCACGCCGCAGCAGGGCCAGGTCGGGAGTGTCGTGGCGTTCCAGGCGGGAGATCGTGGAGGCGGAGCAGCCGATCCTGCGGCCCAGGTCGGTCTGTCGCCATCCGTGGTGGGTGCGGCCCAGGCGGATGAGGGCGCCGGCCTGGTGGCGCTCGATCAGGACGGCGGCCTCGCCCATGACCGTCGTCGCGCCGGTGTCTACCTGATCACCCCGCCCGCCTGGGAGCACGAGGCAGTGCTGCCCAACCCGATCGGGAACCGGGACGAGCCGGGACCTTTGTGGGTGACCGAGCCGACCCTGCGTCTCCTGCTGCGCCTGTCCGGGCCGAAGTACGCTCTGTGCGCGCCCCCTGAGATCCACGAGTCCTACACCTCCGGTGCTACGGAGAACCTGCTGGAGAAGTTCCGCATCGCCCTGAAGGACGCGCGCGACACCGCTATCGCCGAGGGCGACGAGGTCACTTTGGAGTATGTGAAGGCGATGTACTCGAAGTTCGTCTCGACGATGGGGGAGTCGAACTACAACCGTGAGCTGTACCGGCCGGACTGGATGCACATCATCCGCTCGCAGGCGTTCTCCAACCTGTGGCTCAAAGCGCTCAAGGCCCATGACGAGGGCCTGACGGTCGTGCGGGCGATGGGCACCGACGAACTCCACGTCATCGGTGACTGGCGCAGTGTCTTCCCTGAAGGCCGGGGCGTTACCGAAGTCAAGGTCAAGAACATCTACGCCGCCGGAACGGACACCGCCGGGCACACGGAGACGGAAGGGGAGGGTGGGGAGTAGTGCCGGAGAAGAACCTCGACTTCGGGAAGTTCGGTGCCCGGGGTATCAAGGGCAGTGACGCCGTGGCCCGCAAGCTCGACGAGCTCGCGGGCGGCATCGCCACCCCGGTGACGGCCAAGCGCGGCTGGATAGCGCGCCTGCACTACCTGACGAAGACGGGCAAGAGCCGCCAGGCCGCGCAGGACGCGGGGCTGACGGTCACGGACCGGACGCTCAAGGCGTGGCTGGAGGGCAAGCGGGCGCCGTCGAAGGCGAACTTGGAACGCATCGACGCCGCGTACCGGGTGGTGCGCCGTCAGAACGTGGCCCGTCACCTCCTCAGGCGCCTGAACCGTGAGGGTCGCGGGACCCGGGTGGAGCTCCACCCCCTCGACCAGTCCCAGGTGGCCCGGCCGCACCAGCGGGTGGTGGAGTACCGGACGATGAACGTGCGCCGCTGGGACCGTATCGTCGGTGCCTGGGCGGCGGGCGATGACCAGGGCCTCGATGCGGCCTGGGATGACACGATCGTCGACCTGGGGTCGCAGTGGGGCCAGTACGAGTACGTCACCAGCATCGGCTTCGCCGCGTAGAAGACTTGTAGGTTCTCAGATTCCGTGTCATTTTCTCAGATCCGGTGTCAGGCGGATGCCATGTTCTGAGAATGCGCTGGTCACGGCTTCGGGCTGGGCGTCCGGGGTGAGGATCTGACACGGAGTATGAGAATTCCTCTGGGTGACATGGTCTGAGAATTCTGCAACTGCCCTGGTCATGGCGTCGGCACATGACATGGCGGATGAGAACCTACCGGGCTGCTGCTCCCGGCCGCGGGGCGTTCTTACGCGGGCTGTCAGATCTGACGCGACAGTGAGAATGGCTGGTCAGCTGGCTCACCCGATCGGGTGACGGGCCTGCAAAAGGGCCCTCTGTCCGCTTCAACTCATGCCAGCGTGGCGCGGGTTGGAGCGGAAGTGGGGGCGTGAATGCCTGGGCCGGAGCGGGAGGTCACGGCGGTCAGGGTGAGTGTGCGTCACCGCGACGGGGCGGTCGAGGAGCGGGCGTGGGACACGGCGCCTGCCGCGTTCCTGCAGCCGGCGGCGCCGTGGCGGACGTTCCGCTGGTACGAGGGGCAGCGGCACTACTCGGGAACGTACTGGTCCGCGACGACGGGCGGTCACGTCATCTACGAGTCGCGCCTGGAGCTGGCGAGGCTGCTGTTCGCGGATTTCGACCCGTCGGTACGCGGCATTGTGGCCCAGCCGTTCCTGCTGACGGCCGTGGTGCACGGCCGGCCGTGCACGCACATCCCGGACTATCTCCTGACCGGTGATGACGGGCCGGTGGTGGTGGACGTCAAGCCCGCCTCCCGGCTGCTGCGGCCGGAGGTCGAGCGGACACTGGGCTGGACCCGGCAGGCCGTTGAAGCACGTGGCTGGCGGTATGAGGTCTTTCACGAGCCGCCGCCGGTGGTGCTGGCGAACATCTGGTTCCTGGCCGGCTACCGCAGGCCCTGGCTGTTCAGCCCCGAACTCGTGGAGGAACTGCGCCGTATCAAACTCGACGGCAGGGATCTGGGCTACGCTGCGGCATGCCTGCCCGGCCGGCCCGGCCCCCTGGTGCGGGCGGCGGTCTACCACCTGCTGTGGAACGGCCACTTCACCGTGGACCTCGGCCGGCTGCTGAGTTCGTCGCGGGTACTGCGGAGGGCGTCGTGAGCGGGGCCGCGGTGCGGGTGGGTGTCGGGACACGTTTCCGCTACGACGGCGAGATGGCCGAGATCGTCGAGATGACCGCGACCGCGGCCGGCAACGAAGCTGTCCTGAAGGACGGGCGGGGACGTCTGGTGCGCCTGTCGGTGAGGGAGCTGCTGTTCTCCGGCCGCGCCGAGATCGTTCCCGAGGAGGCGGGACCGTCCTCGCACGACGCGCAAGAGATCGCTTCCGTGGTGCTGTCCCAGTTGGACGACGCACAGCGCGAGCAGGTCATGGAGCGTGCCGGGCACGTCCGTGAGGTGCTCACGGGATACCGCTCGGGCAGTGCTGAGCTGGCCCGGCCCGGTGAGCCCCGGCCCGAGTACGCCGCCGCGGTGCCGCTGGAGGCCCGCTACCGTGCCAAAGCCCACGAGCTCGGTGTCACCGACCGCACGATCCGGCGCTGGGCCGCCGCCTACCGCCAGCACGGCGAGGCCGGGCTCGCCAGCCAGGGACGGGGAACAGGCAGGGCCCAGGCCCGTGTGGACGACCGCTGGGTGGCAACGGCGCGGGAGGTGATGGCCGAGCACACCAGTGCATCGAAACCGTCCCGCAAGATGGTCATCACCCGCACCCGGGCCAGGACGACCGCCCGGTTCGGGGCCGGCACGGTGCCGGAGCCCAGCCAGGCCACCGCCTACCGGGTGCTGGCCCAACTCGAGCGGGAGCACCCGCTGTTCAGGCTGAGTACGAAACGCAACCGGGACATCGCCGCCCGCCCGCCGGGCCCGTACGGGAAGCTGCGCCCGGCCAGACCGGGGGAGTACCTGCTGATGGACTCCACCCGGCTGGATGTCTTCGCGTGTGATCCGCTCACCCTGCGCTGGGTACAGGCGGAGCTGACCATCGGCATGGACTGGTACACCCGCTGCATCACCGGGATCCGCCTCACTCCCGTCTCGACGAAGGCGGTGGACGTCAGCGCGGTCCTCTACCAGTGCTTCCGTCCCCGCCCCGCTCCTCCCGACTGGCCGTGGCATGCGGTGTGGCCCGAACACGGCATCTCCCGCACCGTGCTCCTTGATGCCGGTGCCGTCCAGGGCCCGGGGCTGGCCACGCCGCCGCTGGTGCCCGAGACCCTGGTGGTCGACCACGGCAAGGTCTACGTCTCGGAGCACCTGACCTCCGTCTGCCGCCGGATGGGCATCTCCCTCCAGCCCGCCCGGCTGCGCACCGGCCGGGACAAGGGACCGCTGGAGCGGTTCTTCCGCACGCTGCGCGAGGACCTGCTGCAGGCGCTGCCCGGCTACAAGGGTCCCGACCTCGCTTCCCGCGGCAGCAGCCCGGAGGATGAGGCGTTTTTCTTCCTGGACGAGCTGGAGGCGATCATCCGCCAGTGGGTGGCGGTGGTCTACCACCACCGCCCGCACACGGGCCTGGTCGAGCCGGGCCTGCCCGGGCTTCAGCTGTCTCCGGCGGTCATGTTCGAGCACGGCATGGCCCGGGCCGGCTACATCGAAGCGCCCAGAGACCGGGATCTGGCCTTTGAGTTCCTGCGCACCGAGTGGCGCACGATCCAGCACTACGGGGTGGAGATCGGCGGCCGCCGCTACCGCGGAACGGGCCTGCCCGCCCCCGGCACACGCAGCCCCTACGACGGCCCGGGCACGAACACCTGGCCGTTCCAGGTGGACCCCGACGACATCACCCGGATCTACTTCCGCCGCCCCGACGACCGCCAATGGCGCGCCCTGCTGTGGGAGCACGCGCCGCCGGACGGGATGCCGCTGAGCGAGGACGCCCTGACATTCGCCCGGAAGCTGGCCGCCTCGGCCTACCGCTTTCCGGACGACCGGGTGGCCGTGGCCGACCTGCTTCAGCGCTGGCGGCTGGGGCTGGGCAACACGCGCACCGAGCGGCGCATGGCGCTGAGGCTGGCCCGCGAGGCCGCGATCGCGCTCCCCGAAATCATCCCCACCGAGGCCGCTCCGCCACCCGCAATCCCCGGACCGGGCCCCTGCGCGCACCAGCCTGCAGCCGATGCTCTGGCACAGACAGGTGACGACGACGCCGCCGACTTCGACGACGACCTCGGCTCTGACGGGGACGACTTCTATGCCGACGCCCTGGAGGACGTGTGAACACTACGGCGGACCCGCTGGACTTGGGCAATCTGGCGCTGTCACGCAAGGAAGACTTCCACGCGTTCGTCACTGCCCCGCGGCGTGAGCGGCCACAGCCGCTGACCAGGACGGAACTGACCGCTCTGAGCTCCGGTGCGCGGGCCGCCTACAACCGGCGGCGGCGGGTGTGGCACGCCAACCTCGGCCCGGTGCGCACCGCGCAACTGACATCACTGCACGAGGACTTGTGGGACATCATCGACAGCAATCTGCAAGACGGCGACAAGGCCAAGGGAGCTGTGGCCGTCGATGCGTTCCCCGGTCTGGGCAAGACCACAGCGGTGCTGGCGTTCGCGCGGGCCTTTCACCGCCGGGAGATCGCCGAGCAGGGAGAGCTGACCGGGCAGGGGCATGAGCGGTGGCCGGTGTGCCGGGTCGGGCTGAGCGGCAACACCGGGATGAAGGACCTCAACCGGGCCGTGCTGGAGTTCTTCGGCCACCCCGGACGCGAGCGGGGCACCACCGCCCAGCTCGGCAAACGCGCCCTGGACTGCGTACTGTCCTGTGAGACTCGCCTGCTGATCCTGGACGACCTGCACTTCCTCCGATGGCACCACAGCAGCGGCATCGAGGTCAGCAACCATCTGAAGTGGATCGCGAACGAGTTCCCGGTCACGCTGCTGATGGTCGGCGTGAACCTCGCCGACAAAGGCCTGTTCACCGAGGGCGGCACCGCCAAGGAGACCGTGCTGGCACAGACCGGCCGCCGCACCACCCGCCTGGGCATGCGCCCCTTCACCATCGACACCGACGTCGGGCGCCGCGAATGGCGCCGACTGCTGCTCACCCTCGAACAGCGCATCGTGCTCACCGACGCCTATCCCGGCATGCTCGCCGACGATCTGTCCGACTACCTCTTCGCCCGCTCAACCGGCCACATCGGCTCGCTGATGACCCTGGTCAACCGTGGCTGCCAGCGCGCCATGCGCTGCGGCGTCGAACGGCTGGAGACCGGCCTGCTGGATGAGGTCAAAAACGACGAGGCCGCCGAACAAGCCCGCCGGGAACTCGCGGCCGCCCTCGATCGGGGCAAGCTGACGTCCCGCCCGCGCCGCACCCGGCGAAAGGCAGCCTGAGGCCCGTACTCACGCGTACCCTCCCGCTGCGCGTTGACCCGCTGCCCGGGGAGGCGCTGGACTCCTGGCTGGAGGCGGTGTCCGCGAGAACGGACACCCCTTTCGGGCAGACCCTTCACCATCTCGGGTTCCCGTCCAGGACCCAGCAGTCCCGCGGCGCCGGCGATCTCAGACCGCCCGACTGGACGATCCTGCTGCGGGATGAGGAAGCTCACCGCCTGGCCCGCGCAAGCGGATTGACCCCCGAGACCATCACTGCGATGACACTCGTCCGCTACTTCCCGCACGCCATTCACCTCGACCTCGAGCGCCGTCACGTCGACCGCAAACTCCTCTGGGGGAGGGGCAGCGGATCGCGCTACTGCCCTGACTGTCTGCGCGAACACCAGGGGCGATGGCAGTTGTTCTGGCGCCTGGGCTGGGCATTCGCCTGCACGCGACACCGGCGGCTCCTCGCCGACGACTGCCCGGACTGCGGCCGCTTCCCCCGCCACCGCCCCCACTCCGGACAGTCCGTTCCGCGTCCCGGATTCTGCGGCCATGCCCCCCGCCAGCCGGGCGCCCCATACACCCGAGGATGCGGACATAGGCTCGCGAACACCTCGTCACTTCAACTCACCGAAAAGCACCCGGCACTGCAGGCGCAGAAGCAACTCAAGGAGATCATCGAGAACCCGACGGTGATCACCTCAGGCGCCTACACTCACCGCCCACAGACCACCCGTCAGGTCCTCCTGGACATCCGGGCCGTCGCCCAACGCGTCCTGACCAACCTGCCGGACGAGTACCTGCCCGAGCTGTTGCCGGACGACCTGATCACTGCCTACCTCAGGTCCAAGTCGTCCGCCTCTTCAGTCCCGCACCATCCCCGGCCAGGGTTCCTGTCACCGGGAGAACCTGCCCGCCGCCCCGGATTCATGGCCCCCACGCGTGCGACCAGCACCGCAGTCGCGGTCACTATCGCCTTGCACATCCTCAACGACCCCGACGTCCGGACCGGAGGGGCACTGATCCGAACCATCCACCAGGCCCGTCGCCCACACCTGACCCAACCAGTCATCGCCAGCAGCATCGAAGACTGGGGCCGCGAGCTGAGCCCGGTCCTCGAGGCCATCCACCTCGCCTCGATCGCTCCCACACTTCGCCCCAGCCTGCAACTGCGCTACCGCACGGCGACCGGCTTTCCCCGGCGACCGGAGGCAGGTCCTTCCCCCGCAAGGGAACGGGCGAGGAAAGTCCCGACGATCTGCTGGCCGCCATGGACAGCACGACTGGGCACACTCGACGGATATCCGCCCCGGACACTGGCCTCCGCCTTGTCCGTCCTGCTCCTGACGACGGGGCAGGACATGACGTTCAAGAACGCCATCGACAGGCTCAGCTCGCCGATCGACCCTCTCACCGTTTCCCGGGTGACACGGCGCCTTGTCCGCCAGCAGTCATGGAACGAGCTATCGCTCGCGCTCACCCACCTCGCCGACCATCTCGATGACCGCCCCGCGGTCATCGACTATGAGCGACGCCGGACTCTCGACTACGAGCAGTTGCTTCCGGACCACCGGTGGCAAGAGATCCTCACCCGGACCGCGGCCCCAGCGGATCTCACGCGGCTGATCGGAGCCGCCCGCAACGGCTTGATCCGCAGGATCAGCGGGACACAACAGGAACTGGTGATACGCAAGGCATCAGCCTCTGCAGCTCAACTCCGATCGCAGCAAGCGCAGTTCAGAAGACTTGCTCCGCCGGAAACGCTTGCCGCTCTGGAGCGGGAAGCGCAGGAGTTCCTGACCGGACAAGGGATCAAGGGCGAGCCCGTCGCATGGGTGCCTCCGCTCCACCTCCTTGACGGCCTTCAGATCTCCGGCACGGACACCGCGAGCAGGGCTATCCCTCTGCCGCACGCGCTCGACACCTACGGGCTCTGCTCCGACAGCCAGCAGTATGGGGCCGACTTCACGCCTGAACCCACCGGCTCGATCGGTCTGTCTCCGACCGAGGTTCTCGCACCGGCCATGACCAGCCGCTATGCATGGCTGCGTCTTGAACGATTTGCTGCCGCCACCGCCTATCCCTCGATGATGCAAGCCGCAGCCGAGATCGGAGCCCCTGCCCGACAACTCTCGGAACACGCCCTACGCCTTGAACGAGAACTTGGCCGCAAGCTCCTCGTCCGGGCGACGTCCAAAACCCCGCAACGGCTGACTCCCGATGGAGAGCAGCTCGTCACGGCGATTTGCGCGGTCTCTGCAGAGGAAGTGACACAGCTCGTGAGACAAAAGCGCCGGACAGTTCCTGAGACAGCCGACGAACCCGCTGTTCAGAGCGATGGCACATGACGCAGGGCACGAGATCCTGCACCGCAGCACGGCCGGAGTATCGTCATGGCCTCGTCCAACGGCGCGCCCGTATCCGGTGGCGCGCCGTACTGCGAGGAGGGTCCCCGTTTATGGTGCGGAACACTTTCGGTACGGACCGCTGGTCTGGTCTCGAGTGGGTCGTCTGGCAGATCGTCGTGGACGATCCCGAGAACCGGATCAGCGCGCCGTACGAGACTGCAGGAATCGGGTTCATGCTCGCTGAGGAGACCCGCGCGCCGATGACCGAGCTTGCCGCCCGGCTGGGGTGCGTCTACGAGGGCTGCAAGGACGACGGAACCTTCGGAAGCGACAACGATCCCTGCTACGCCTGGTGGGTTCGCGTGCCGGCAGCCGAGCACGCGCGCCGGGGCCCGTGGGGCTGGCCGGTCGTCGTGGAAGAACTGCAGGCATACCTGGACCGGGAGTATGCCGACCAGCATCACTGGCACGCACTCGTCGACGACCGACGAACCGCGGCACACGCAACGGGGCCGGCAGCACCCTCTCCGGCCTGAGCGTCCCCGGACAGAAGGTATCCGGGGACCGTCTGGAGGGGGAATAGGTGGCCTTCTGCACAGACACAGGAGGCGGAGGCGGCCTCCTGGCCGGGCGGGCTGGCGCAGATGGCTGGTGCCTCCGCGGTAGGGTCCGCGACCGGCGCCGACAGGCGGCATGTCGGCGGGCGGTGGCTGGCCCGGTGGGGAGTTCCCGCTCGCCCTCCGGTTCCGTCCCGTTCCGCAGCAGGCCCTGGCCGCCCTCCACGAAGGAGAGCGGCCGGGGCCTGCTGTGAGTCCGGGAGCGAGCCTGCTGTGCAGTTCCCGTTGGCCATGTGGTGATCACGTCGTGTGGCTGTGTCGCCCCGGGAGCGGTCGGTCGCTCACGCGGGTTTGAGGAGCCGCACTCGTGTATGTGTCATGTAGCGGGTTTCTGCAGCCAGTCTGCTTCGGTGGTCCAGAACATGTGGCGCGCACCGAGGTAGTCGTGGGCGAAGTCGGTGAACCGTTCGCGGGTGTACGGCTTGCCTGTCTTGGGGTCCTTGGCGTTGATGTCGGGTTCCTGGACGGCCATCGCGATGAGGGGAAGGGCATCCTTGTATGCGTGGAGGAACTTGTAGGAGTTCTCCATCTGGTACTTGCGGTCCGGCAGGGTGTCCGGTCCCCCGATGCCGATCTTCTTGTCCCTGGCGAGGTCGAACATCTCCTTCATGCGCTTGTGGTCGTCGTCATCCGGCAGGAAGTTGATGTACTGGATGAACTGCGTCTTGGTGAAGACCTTCTTGCCGTAGCGCATGTTGTCGATCTCGGCATCGATGTAGGACTTCGAGGTGTACTTGGTCTGGTCCGTCTTGGTGTCCACCTCGACCGCGGTCTCCGGGAGGTTCACCCCGGCGAGCTTTCCGTCGAACTTCCGCGCCATCGCCTTCAGCATGGCCTGGAAGTCCGCCCGCACATTCTTGTTCCACTGGGCGGCCATGGCCCCGTGGGTGGTGGGGTTGTCAGGGTTCTCATCGATCGTCGGCGCGACCCCGCCCTCGTCCTTCACATACTGGGGGATGTTGGCGTCCTTCATGGCGACGTCGAAGAACCGGTCCTGGACCTGGACGAACAACTTCTTGTGACGTTCCTGGAGATACTTCAGGGCATCGTCCAGCCGCGACCACTTGTACTCCCCCTTCTTCCCCTCGAGGGCCTTCCAGGGCGCCACTACCTGCACGCCGCCGATGTCCGGACGGTCAATCATGGCCTTGATCTTCGGGTTCTCGCCGGACGTGGCATCCTCGAAGTCGCCGAGCGACATGTACAGATTGTCCGTCACCTTGCCGTGGGACACGGCGGCGGCCTTGGCAGGGGCGGGGGCGGGAGCCGCGACGGCGACCCCGGCGCCGGCCGTCAGGGCGACGGCCGTGAGGACAACAGATCCGACTGCACCACGTTGCGTCATCATGAACGAGACGCTAGGGGGACGTTCTTAGCGAAAGATAAGAGCATCCATTAATGGATGTGGGCACCTTCGGCTTCAGTCTGGGCAGGCCGGGGAGCAGCTTCACCTTCATGCGGTGAGGTGGTAGCTGAGGCGGGCGGGGCGTCTGTACCGCGAGGGTCGCGGGACCCGGGTGGAGCTCCATCCTCTCGATCAGTCCCAGGTGCCGCGGATGGAGGAATACCAGACGCTGAACGTGCGCCGCTGGGGGCACGGGGCGGCTGGTTCGGCGGCCCGGGCCGGGAGCACTTGCCCATGGGAGGCGATGCTCTCAGGCGGCGACCGTCGCCGGGCGGACTACCGCGAGATCCGCCACCCGGGTACGGAACTTCCTCCACCTCGCCGGTGCGGTACGGCTGGGCGGCGGTCACGATCACGCCGTCCTGAACCGGCTGCTCGGCCCCTTGGCGCAGTGCAGGACCGCACCGCGATGACCAGCGCAGCGCCTGTGCCAGCTGGTGCTGAGTCACCGGCTGGATGTCCTGAGGTTGATCACTCGTAGCCGGATGAACTGTGCCAGAGCCGCCGGGTCGCGCGGGGCGGAGAACTTCAGCAATGCCTGGGCCGGCCTGCCCGGCGGTGCTCGTGGCGGTCCCCCGTGGGAATGCCCGGCTACCGGGGGCGGTTGCAGCCGACGACCCGCGAGCGGACGCCGGTTCCGGCGCGGGCCCATGACGGACGGTTGCGGGAGGGGTTGTACGTGAAGATCGGCGACATCGAGGTCCTGGCGGTCATGGACGGGGTGGGCACCGAGACCGCCGCCGAGATCCTCACCCGCCCCGGCACGGACGACCCGTGGACCTGCCACGACCATCACCGGGAGCCGGACGGCACCCTGAACCTGCCACTCGGCGGCTTCCTGGTGCGCAGCGGGCACAGGACCGTCCTGGTGGACGCCGGGGTCGGCCCGTTCGACGACGGCCGCTACCGCGGGGGCGCGCTGCTGGACTCGCTCGCCGCCCAGGGTGTCGCGCCCGAGGACGTGACCGATGTGGTCTTCACACATCTTCACTTCGACCACGTCGGCTGGGCCGCGGTCGAGGGCCGGCCGGTCTTCCCGCGCGCCACCTACCGCGCCCACCGCGCCGACTGGCAGCACTTCGTCACCGGGCAGGCCGCGACTCCCGAAGCCGTCGCCAAGCTCACCCCGCTCGAAGGCCGACTGGAGCTGTTCGACACCGACTTCACCCTCGCCCCCGGCATCGACGCCCTCCACCTGCCCGGCCACACCCCCGGCACCACCGTGTACGTGCTCTCCTCCGGCGGACGCCGTGCGCTGCTGCTGGGCGACGTCGTCCACTCGGTGGTCCAGTTCGGCGAGCGCGACTGGCAGGTGATCTGGGACGTCGACCCAGCAGCCGCGTCCGCGGTGCGCAACCGCATCGCCGACGAGGCCGCCGGCACCGAGGACCTGCTGGTCGCCGCGCACTTCCCCGGCATGCGCTTCGGCCGCATCCTCGCCGCCGACGGCAACCGCCGCTTCGTCGCCGTCTAGCGCTGCTCCGCGCAAGTGCGGCCGCCGGGCACGCCACGCTCGCCAGCGATGGAACCTGTTTTGTCAGGGGAGGCCAGCAGATCCAGATGGACCCGGCCCTCCAGCATTCTGGTCGCTTCTACCGCGATCCCTTGCTGGTTGCGGTGGTGGTCCAGCGCATGCCCAATGTGTCGAGGTCGGTGCGGCGTTGTGCGGTGAGTTTGTGGGCGCGTTTGCGGATGTTGTCGAGGACCATGCCGAGCTTCACCGCCACAAGCTCCTCGGCACCGCCCTGACGGCCTGCCAGCCCGCCTTCCGGCTCCAAGTGCTCGATGTGCTTCCTGGGGACGTTGAGGTGTCCTTCACGGGCGTGGAACTGCCGTGCGGCACGTAGGTTGAGTGCCCACTTGTCTTCCTGTGTGCGTTTCACGGGCCGCTCGTCCTCCTCGGCCGGAGCAAGGCCGAGGACGTTGGCGAGGAGCCATTGCTGGACGGGCCGGAGCATGTCCCAGCTGAGGCGGCAGGAGGTCACCCAGCGGCCGAGGTCTTCGCCCTGCACGATCACCTCACCCGCAACGGTCGGCACCGCTCCGCCGCCCTCGAGATGGGTTTGGGTGAGGCGGAAGCATCGCTGCCATCCGGTGTTCCACGCCGGGCACCAGCCCGGGTCGATCTCCTCCAGCGCCTCACGCCGTGCCTCGGTGAGGGCTTTGGCACTGGACCTGACGGGGAGGCCGGCCTCGCGGCGCTCCGCGATGGCATCCGCGAGCCGGGCGGCGGTGCGTTGATTTTTCGCCCAGGTCCCGACAGGGTAACCGTCCCAGACGGCGGTGGCCGGCGGCAGGAAATGGCCGTGGACCGAAGCCCAGTTGCGGGCGGCGGTGAGTCCTTCCTCGAACGCGACGTCCTGGTGCGACCACACCATCCCGAGCCCGTCGAGCTCGGCGGCGCGGGCCGGGGCCAGACGTCCGGCCTTGTGAAAGCGCCGCTGATCGGCCAGCCACGCGCCCAGCGGAAACCCGGCCGGCGACCAGTCGTCCGGCGTGACGAAGTCGTACGGCACCTTCAGCTGCTGAGCGCCAGTCTCCTCCACGTACCGCACGACGGCCTCGATCCCACGCCTCCAGAAGCTGTTCTCCGGCTCGATCACCCGCAGCTTCACGAACCGGGCCAACTGCGCCGGATCCCGCGGCGTGCTGAACTTCAACAACTCCCGCGCGGGCGCACTCGGACCCGGCTCACCCTCCGGCCACTCCTGGTCGCCCTCACCGGTTTCCTCCTCCGGCATGTAACTGCCGCTGCGCCGCCGGGGGTCGGTGAGAGCTTCGATGGTGTCGGTGTCGTGGGCGCGGAGTGCTTCGAGGACCTTGGCGAGGGTGTTGTAGGCCGGAGAGGTCAGCATTTCGTCCGGAGTTTCGCCTGGCGCGAGGAATACGGGAACGATAAGTGACGCGATTTTTCCTTCACTGGGCTTGATGCGCAGAGCGCGGCCGACCATTTGCACGATATCGACCATCGAGCCCCGCGCATCGCAAAAGGCGACGGAATCACAATTCGCTGTATCGACCCCTTCACCCAGCACCTTCACAGAGCTGAGCACGCGCAGTGCCGCAGGCAGCAGCTCCTGCTCCCCGCCGCTGCGCCCCGGGCGCTCGATGACGTCGGAGGCGAACTCGGCGAGCACGGCCCGTCGGTGGCCGGGGGCGTGCTCGCCGCACAGCCAGTCGGCCCACACCCGACCCGGCACGGGGAATCGTCGTGGATCGTCCTGCCACAGCCGCTCGGCGACGTCGACGACTCCAGTGGCCATGGCCTCGGCCTCGCTGACCTTGCTGTGGAACGTCAGCACCTTCCGCAGCCCCTCCTGCGCCGCCGCCGTCAACACCCCGGTCTGCAGCGCCGCCAGCCGCGCCCCACGCACAGCGTCCGAGCCGGGGCCGGCGACCTGGTGCGCGTCGTGGAGCTCGGGGTCGCTGATGTCGACGCACAGCACCTGGTAGGGGGCGACCAGTCCGCGGCTGATGGCATCGGACAGGGTCAGCTTGAACGCCACGGGCCCGAAGACGGCGGAGCCGGGGTCCATGCTCGCGATCAGCCGCGGCACCTCGTCACGACCGCTTCCGGCTGCCTCCCAGACGCGCGCTGTGGCGGTCATGTAGAGCCGGCGGGCCGCCGGGATTTTGGCCTGGTCATGCACGGCCGCCCACGGCTTGCCCGCGTCTCCGCTGGTGCGGTGCGCCTCGTCGACGACCATCAGGTCCCACACGCCCAGCCCCTCGTCGTGTGCGCGTTGGAGGATGCCGAGGCCGACGGCGGCGTAGGTGGCGAAGACCGTCACCCGCTCCAGTCCCCGTACCCATGCCACGAGTTCGGCCGGATCCGTCGTGCAGGGCACGCTGTCGGAGTCCTCGGCCCGTAGCGAGCAGACCCCGATCATCGCCCCGGTACGGCCGTCCTCCCGCCATGCGGCTGCGGTCTGTGTCAGCAGATCCAGGGTCGGCACCAAGACCAACACCCGCCGCGCAGCCAGTTTTTGGGCGGCCTCAGTGGCGATCAGCGTCTTGCCCGAGCCGGTCGCGGCGATGACCTGGGTCCGTAGCCCCTCAGCCGGCATGTGTCCGCCAGCAGGTGTCTGCAGAGCGCGGAGGACGGCATCGACGGCCTCCACCTGATGCGGAAACAGTTCTTTCCCCGGCATGCAATTTCCCTTCCTCGCTCGCGTCTGACGTTTTATTGGGTCAGCTAGAATCCGGTTATGCCGGAAACCAGAGGGCCGGATGATTGGCTTTCTATCCTCTTCGTGAACGGTTTTCCGGGCCGCGCGTTGTGTCCCCGTTCCGGTCTCCGGGCCCTGTGGTGGAGGTTGCTTGTCTATCCATAAGTTAGCGGGTCTGGCAGGATGACGCACGCTGCTTGTTGGGAGTGTTCTGGTCTGTTCGTTCCTGCTATCCTGGGACCCTTGTAGTGAGCGTTTCCTGGCATGTCCTATCCGCACTCCATCCCAACGACAGGTCGACATCAGGCCCTCTGAGTCCCCGTCACCCGAGGCACCGCCACCTCCCGTCCCCTCCAGCCAGCCCTAGGAACGCGCGGAGCGTGTTCCGTCAGGCCGGATCGCGGAGCGATCCGAGCCTGAGGTCAACGGAGTTGGCCTCCCGGGCCACGGAGTGGCCCGGATTCTCGGGACGAAGTCCCGGAGTGCCGAACGGAGTTCGGCACTGCTTCCGTCGCGTAGCGACGGCGCGAGATCGGAAGAGCGTCGGGTTGCGAGAGAGTGGTCGGTGGTTGGTGGGGGAA
>NZ_JBSFWU010000024.1:0-82537 GCF_053594995.1 Streptomyces sp. NPDC002536 | reverse complement strand
CGCATTGTCGTGACGGCAGTACAGAGTTGTGAACTCCCGACCTGCCGTTGCGGTCCCGCGGGACCGCAACGGCGGCTTCGAACCGCAGATCGTCCCGAAGAACGCTCGGCGGCTGTCGGGGGTCGACGAGCAGGTCCTGGCCCTCTACACGCTCGGCATGACGGTCCGTGACATCCGCTCGTATCTGGCGAAGACGTATGGGACCGAGGTGTCGCCGGACCTCATCTCGAAGGTGACCGACGCCGTCAACGATGAGATCACAGCGTGGCAGTCACGGCCGCTCGACGCGGTCTGGCCGGTCGTCCACATCGACGCGCTGTGGATCAAAGTGCGGGACGGCAAGGTGGCGAACCGCCCCGTCTGTCTCGCCGTCGGAGTTGCCCTCGACGGCTGCAAGCACGTCCTTGGCCTGTGGATCGGCAAGGACGGCGAGGGCGCCCGCCAGTGGCTCACCATCTTCGGCGAGTTGAGGGCCCTCGGAGTTGAGGACGTACTCGTGGCCTGCTGCGACGGGCTCCCTGGGGCCGGACGCCATCAACGCCGTCCGGCCCCGAGCGACCGTTCAAACCTGTGTGATCCACTTGGTGAGGCCTTCTCTCCGATACGCGTCGAAGGCCGACCACGGCAAGCTCGTACCGGCGCTGCTGCAAGACCCACGTCGCGCCGCACTGGAAGGCCGCGCTGAACGCCTTCTCGATCTACTTCCAGGACCGTATTACGCTCAACTGAAACCCCAGGACTTACACGGAGTCACTAACATGCCCTTCTACTGCGTGAGCACGGGCAGGGATTCCAATCCCCGCATGAGCCGTGTGCGGCGCCACTGAAGTTCTTCGGTGGCTACGGCGAGGCGTAGTCCGGGGAATCGGGTCAGCAGCGCGCGGAGGACGATCTCCGCCTCGGCCAGGGCGAGCGGCGCGCCGAGGCAGCGGTGGATTCCGTGGCCGAAGGCCAGGTGTCCCCTGGCGTCACGGTCGGCGTCGGGGCGATCGGGAGTCGGGTACCGGGCGGGGTCGCGGTTGGCTGCTCCGGGCGAGATGAGCACGGGGACGCCAGCGGGGATTTCGGTCTCCCCGAGGGTGATCGGTTGGGTGCTGTAGCGGAAGGTGGCGATGCCGACCGGTGAGTCGTAGCGCAGCAGTTCATCCAGCATGTTGCTGATCTGGCCGGGTTCAACTCGTGCGCGGTCGAGGAGTTCGGGGTGTTGGAGGAGTGCCAGGACGGCGTTGCCGATGAAGTTCGTGGTGGTCTCGTGGCCGGCGACGAGCAGGAGGACGGCCAGGGAGACGAGCTCGTCTTCGCTGAGCTGGTCGCCTTCGTCCCGGACAGTGATGAGGTCGTGCAGGAGACTGTCGTCCGGGAAGCATCGCTTCGCCTCGATGAGGCTGGCCATGTAGCCGGCCACGGCGTGGGAGGCCGCGTCGATCTGCTGGGGCTGTCCGGCGGCGAAGAGGTCGTTCGACCAGGCGCGTACCCGGGCTCGGTCGGCCTCGGGGACGCCGAGCAGCTGGCAGATCACCGTGACCGGCAGCGGGATGGCAAGACCGGCGACGAGGTCGGCTTCACCGTCGCGCGGGAGAGCGTCGAGGAGGTGGTCGACGGTGTGCTGGATGTACGGGCGCAGGCGGGTGACGGCACCGGTGGTGAACGCTTTGGTCACCAGGCGGCGCAGCCGGGTGTGTTCGGGTGGGTCGGTGGCCAGCATGGTGTGGGCGACTGCGGGGTGGAGGTTGCGGGCGGAGGCGCGGGCGGCGAAGAACCGGACGGTGTCCTTGGACAGGCCCGGGTGCGTGAATGCCGCCTTCGCTTCGGCGTAGCCGGTCACGAGGTAGCTCGGCCTGCCTCCAGAGCCGGTGGTCACCTGGTGCACAGGGGCTGCCGCGCGGAGTTCGTCGTAGAAGAGGTAGGGGTTCTGGAGGAACTCCGGGCACGACAGCGGGTCGCTCATGGTGTGGGGACTGCTTCCTTGTCCTGGACGGTCCCGGTGATGATCGCACGCACGACGTCGCTGTTGGCGTATGCCTGGGCGACGAGCAGCAACCACTCGGGCTCGGCTCTCGGGGTGCCCTCTCGTTCATCGGTGCCGGGTGCAGGCCGGGCAATGTCGCCATTCGGCTTCAGGCCTCGGTGCTTTGGTGGCCGCCGACAACGCCTCGTACTCCGACATGGTGTTCGGCCTGTTCAAGATCCTCGGCTACAACTTCAGCCCGCGCTTCCGCGACCTGGACGACCAGCGGTTCTGGCGGGCCGCCATGCCCGGCGTCGACACGGGCACGTACGGCGCACTGGAGGGCCTGGCCCGCAACCGCGTGAACCTGAACAAGGTGATCACGCACTGGCCGGGCATGCTGAAGGTCGCCGGTTCCCTGGTCACCAACCAGGTCCACGCCTACGACCTGCTGCGCATGTTCGGACGCGACGGGCGCCCGACCCCGCTGGGATCGGCGTTCGCCGAGTACGGGCGGATCGCCAAGACCGAGCACCTGCTGCGGGTAGTCGACCCGGTCGACGACACCTACCGGCGGCAGACGCCGCCGTCGCCCAGCTCCAGGGCCACGAGATCCGCGAGGAGGACATCGCCCGCCTGTCCCCGCTCAAGCACCGCAACCTGAACCTGCTCGGCCGCTACAGCTTCATCGCCCAGGTCCCGGCCGCCGGCGCCCTGCGCCCGCTGCGTGACCCGGACGCGCCGGAGCTGGACGAGGGCGAGGATGGCGGGCATGAGTGAGCGTCAGTAGCCGACCACATCACTGTGTTATGGGTAGGCACTCGGTGAGCAGGTCGACAATGTCGCGCCAAGCTCGCTGTGCGTGCCGCGGGTGGTAGCCGACACCGGGGGGCACGGCGTGGTCGACCGGTGGGTGGTGGAAGGCGTGCAAGGCTCCGCCGTAGACCGTGAGGCGCCAGTCGACGCCTGCGGCCTGCATTTCGGCGGTGAATGCCTCCCGTTGCGCGGGCGGCATGATCGGGTCTTCCGAACCGACTCCGGCCCACACCGGACAGCGAATGCGTGTCGCCTCGTCCGGTCGGCCCGTGGTCAGTGCATTGACTGTCCCGATCGCGCGCAGGTTAACGCCGTCGCGCCCGAGTTCCAACGCAATGGCGCCCCCGGTGCCGTAACCGACAGCCGCAATGCGGTCGAGGTCGGCCCGCGATTCCGCGCGCAACACGTCAAGCGCCGCGTGGCCGATGCACCGCATCCGGTCGGGATCGGAGAGCAGCGGCATGCAACGGGCCAGCATCTCCTCGGGATCGCTCAAATAGCGCCCTCCATGCAGGTCAAAGGCCAGTGCCACGTACCCCAGCTCCGCCAGGGCCTCGGCCCGGCGGCGCTCGACGTGGCTGAGTCCCATCCCCTCGGGTCCGATCAGGACTGCGGGTCGGCGATCGGCACCGGCCGGGAGCGCGAGGTGCCCGATCATCGTCAGGTTGTCGGCTGGATACTCCACTGCACGCGTTGTGACCGTCGTCATGCGACTGGACTGTAGTGACCGTGAGGTTCGCTCGGACGGTTGTTCACCGCTGGCGGACAGTGGTCTGTCTCGGCTGCGTCTCCGGGGTGTTGTCCACTTGTCGTCAAACGATCGTTTGACGACAGGGCGGCGGCGCGTCCAATGAACCCGTGCAATCCGGGGGTTCGCGGCGGCCCGAATCCCATCAGATCCGATGCTGACTGCTGACAGGGTTTGACGACAGATAGGGTCCGATCCTCCGTACGGAAGGGGCCCTTCGGTGGCGAACCTGGTCCACAAGCGGGTCTCGGCCGACCAGCAGTTCACCGCCCGGCAGAACCTCGTCCTGGCCGAGGCCGGGGTCGAGGACCCGGTCGTCTTCGAGGAGGACCCGGGCACCTCCAGCCGCCGCCACCCCCTCCAGCGCCCGAAGTTCCGTGAACTGCTCACCTACGCGCGGCCGGGCGACACCGTGCACATCTCCGAGATGTTCCGTCTCGTGCGCGGCACCGGGCACATCCTCGACGTGCTCGACGTCCTCCACCGTGACCAGGTCGCGCTGCGCGTCCACGACGGCGCGTTCTCCGCGATGGACCTCACCGCACGCCACCCGCGCACCGGAGAGCTGCTGTCCACCGTGAGGTTCATGGTGCAGACCCTCGCCGCCGGCGGCGAACTCCAACGCGACCTCCAGCGAGAGCTGACCTACGACGGGCTGCGCGCCGCCGAGGCCAAGGGCAGCAAGGGCGGACGCCGGAGCAAGGATCGTCGTGACTGCTGACTCCGTGCCGCATCGGGGATGCCTGGCGGTGATCACCACCAGCCGGCGGGAGGTCCTGCTGCAACTGCCCGGCATCCCCTGACCCGGCCACTGGTCGCTCCCAGGCGGTGGGCAAGAGCCGGGGGAAACCCGATGGACACCATCCTTTGGGAACTTGAGGAAGAGACCGACATCTGCCTGGACAGCATCGAGCCGGTCACCGATATCGCGTACGCACCGCTCAAGACGCCACCCCACGTGTTCGTCGGCATCTGGGACGGGCAGGAGAGCGAACTGCGCCTGGGCGAGGGACAAGCCCTGCGCTCCTTCCCCATAGAAAAGTTGTTCTCCACCGTTTCGCTGTCTCGCGAGACATCGCCAGCGCCGCTTCGAGAACTTCACCGCAACGAAACGGCCCGGCGTCGAAGATCGGGTGGAACCCGTGCGTGAGACACCCAAGTACGATTCGAGCGCCTGCTTGATCACCTCGTAGGGGGAGCATCCTGCGCGGAGGGCGTGAGCGTGGAGCCATACCTCCAGCTGTTCCGACAAGTACTTGGCGCGGTTGTCGAGACTGACACACCGTGTCGGCAGGCGGCGGCTGGGAAATTCGCTTTCGGCCGCCGGAGTGCGGTGATAGACAGCCGTAGTGCAGAAGAATCTTGAACTCCCTGACCTGCTGCGACTGATCGACGAGCGGGCGACGGCCTTCCGGGCCGCGATCGCCGCCGCGCCCAGCCTGGACGTGCAGGTGCCGACCTGTCCCGAGTGGACGCTGTTCGACCTGGCGCGGCACCTGGGCTCGGGTCGCCCGTTCTGGGCCGCCGTCGTCGAGGCCGGTCCGGCCGACGCCCCGCCGGCCGAGGCCGTGGCGGCGCGCGCCGAGGCGCAGGCGCCCCGGGAGCGCGAGGCGTTGGTGGCCTGGCTGGCCGCGTCGACGCAGGAGCTGCTGGACACCCTGCGGGAGGTCGGCCCGGACGCCGAGTGCTGGACGTGGTGGGGCGCCTCGCAGTCGCCGCGGACCAGCGGTGCCGTCGCCCGGCACCAGCTTCAGGAGATCGCGATGCACACCTATGACGCCCAGCTCACCGTGGGCGCCGCGCAGCCGCTGCCGGCAGAGGTGGCGCTGGACGGCGTCGAGGACTTCCTGTTCACCTGCTGCGCGTGGTCGGGCGTCTGGCCGCACGAGCCGGCCGTCGTCGACTACCACGCCACCGAGGGCCGCTCCTGGCGCTTCACGGTCGAGGCGGACGGCGCCCGCGCCGTCCGCCTCCCGGCTGCCGGCGAGGGCGAGGCCCAGGCCCCGGCCGACGCCTCCGCCCGGGGCACGGCCGGTGAGCTGGTCCTGTGGTTCTACGGACGCACACCGCTGGACTCGGTGAAGATCGACGGCGACCGGGTCGTCTTCGAGCGGCTCTTCGCCTGGGACCCGAACGCGTAAAGCGTGGTCGACGACGCGGTCACCCGTTCGCTGAGACAGTCTCAAACCGTAGGGAGAACAGCTGCCGGAGCGGATGCCGCCGCACATGCGGCACTACATCCGGCACATCACCGCGCTCGATTTCGGCCCGGGCACGGCTCAGTGATCGGCTCTATTCAGTACGCAGAGAACATTTCAGTTGCTGGTACTGCTCTCTCTGTTCGATGCTGTGAAGCCGACGAACGAGGAGAGTCCTGTGGGGTTGTGCTTGTTTCCGGACGGCAGCGACGCCGACGGTCCGGACGTCTCCTGGTCGTACCACGGGTTCCATGCTCTGCGGCAGCGGCTGGCCGAGACCGAGGGGTTCATCCTGGACGAGATGCAGGGCTTCCGGAGCGGTGAGCGCCCGTGGAGCGACGTCACCACTGCGTTGGAGCCGTTCCTTCATCACCCGGACGATGACGGCGAGCTCTCCGCTGCCGAATGCGCCTCAATCATTCCCCGGCTGGAGGCGATCACCGACCAGTGGTTGCGCCAGGGCGACGACCTGCTCCTGCGGCATCACATCGACGACACCCGGCAATTGGTGGTAGTGCTGCGTCGGTGCGTCGAGAAGAACGTGGCGCTGCAGTTCGGTTGATCCTCTCCCCTCCGGGAGCAGGACCGGCTGCACGATCCTCTTCCTGTACGAGCCGCTCCCGGTGACGGAAGGGTGATGCGGAGGTCCACCCCTGGCCCGCGTCTCACGGTTCTGTCCGGCGCCTGTGTGCGGGGCGCCTGTACGAAATGGCCACCGCGGTGGCCAGGGTGACCGCACCGGCGATGACAGCCGTGCGCGTCATACCGGTGATGAAGGCATCCGTGACGGCTTGGGCCAAACGGGTCTGGTGGGGAACGGGAAGTCGGGGCAGGGTGGCTGCCGCGGTGAGGATGTTGTCGGTGGCCGCGTTGCGGACAGGGGCTGAAAGCCCGGTGCCCGTGAGGTTGTTCCGGGCATGGGTGGTGTAGGTGGTGGCCAGGACGGACCCTTGTACGGCGACTCCCAGTGCTGCTCCGACCTGCCGGGTGGCGTCGTTGATCGCGGAACCGAGCCCTGCCCTGTGGTGGGGAACGGCCCCCATGACGGCTGCCGTTGCCGGGGAGAACGCCACTCCCGCCCCCAGTCCCGCCAGGACCTGGAAGACGACGAGGTGGCCGTAGCCGGACGTGGTGCCGGTGGTGGCGAGGACGGTGAAGGCGGAGGCGACCAGGGCGAGGCCCAGGAGCACGGCCCGTTTCTCGCCCATGCGGCCGGCCACGGGCTGGGACGCTGCGGCGCCGACGGCCAGAGAGGCCGGAAGCGGGAGCGTACGCTGTCCGGCCTGCCAGGGGGTGTAGCCGAGCACGCCTTGCAGGTAGAGCGTCATCACGAACAGGGCGCCCAGCAGGCTGAAGGACATCAGTGCCAGCGTGGCGGCGTTCATGCCGATGCGGGAGTTGCGCAGCAGGGCGAGCGGCAACAGGGGGTGGCGGCAACGGTGTTCGTACAGGAGGAAGGCCGACAGCAGGAGGGCGGCGAGACCGTAACCGGTGAGCACCGGCGGGCTGCTCCAGCCGAGTTGAGGGCTTTCGATGATGGCGGCGACCAGGGCCAGCAGGCCGGCAGCGGCCAGCAGCGCACCGGGCAGGTCGATGGGTTCGGGCCGGGTGCTGCGCACCTCGGGCACGAGCCACAGTGCCAGGGTGATGGCGATGGCGGCGATGGGGAGGTTGAGCCAGAACGCGGCGCGCCAGGAGAGGTGTTCGACCAGCCAGCCGCCGACGACCGGGCCGGCCAGGCCGCCGGCCCCTCCGACGGCCGTCCACACGGCGATGGCCCGGCGCCGTAGGTGCGGTTCGGGGAAGAGGTGGCAGATCAGGGCGAGGGTGGCGGGCATGAGCAGGGCGGCTCCGGCGCCCAGGACACAGCGCGAGGCGATGACCTGCCAGGGTGCCGGGGCAAGGGCGCCGAGGACGGATGCGGTGCCGCAGACGGCGAGGCCGGTGACGAAGGCGCGTCTGCGGCCGATGCGGTCGGTGAGGGCTCCGGTCGTCAGCACGGTGCCGCCCAGGACCAGCGCGTAGCCGTCGACGATCCAGTGCAGTGCGGTGACGCCGGGCCTGAGGTCGTCCTCCAGGCTGGGCAGGGCGACGTTGAGGACGGTCAGGTCGAGGCCCAGGAGGAAGAGCCCCAGGCAGACCACGAGGGTTGCGGCCCAGCGGCGACGGAGCGGGAACGGTGCGGTCTGCCGTACGAGCGCAGCGGATGTGCCGGGTGCGGGCCGGGGTGTGGTCATGCCGTGCCGGCGAGTGTGAGGATGCGGTGGGCGAGGTCGTCGATGCTGTCGGCATTGATGACCTCCATGGTGGGGATCTCGTAGGCCAGTTCGCTTTGGAGGCTGACGACCAGTTCGGTGGCCATGAGGGAGTCCAGGCCCAGCGCGTCCATGCCGCGTGTGCGGTCGATGCGTTCGGGGGCGCGCTGGGTGATGCGGGCGACGAGGGTGACGAGCAGGTCGGCGAGTGCATCCTTGTCGATGCCCGGGCTGCCGCCGGCCGGCAGGCGGCGGGCTTCGGTGGTCTGGGTGCTGCCGGGTGACTGGGTCGGCAGGAGTCCGGTGAATCGCGGTGTGTGCAGGATCGGCAGGATCGTGGCCATACGGCTGAAGTCGATGCGGGCCACCTGCAGAACGCCGGGGCCGTCGACGGTGGCCGGGGTGCCCGCGTCGTCACCGGGGTCGGTTCCCGGGCCGGTTCCGGGGCCGGTCATGAGGTCGTCGAGAGCGGTGAGGATCTGGGCGGTGGTCATGGGAGCGAGCCCCATGCGTTCCAGTACCTGGATGACTTCGTCCAGGGCTGCCATCCCGACCTCGCCGGAGAGTCCCCAGCCGATGGCCAGGCCGGGGAGGCCGGCCGCCCGGCGTGCGCGGACGATTCCTTCCATGGCGAGGTTGGCGGCGGCATAGGCGGCCTGGGCGCGGAGGCCGACCATGGCGGAGGCGGACGAGTGGACGACGAAGAAGTCCAGGCGTGCGTCGCGGGTCAGGCGGTCCAGGATCCTGGTGCCGGTCAGCTTCGGCGCGAGGACTGCTCGGGCGGTCTCGTCGCTCAGTTCGGTCAGCAGTGCGTCGCCCACGGCCATGGCCGAGTGGATGACGCCGCGCAGGGGACGCCCGGTGGCGGCGATGCCGTCGAGCACGGCGGCCATGGCGTCCGGGTCGGCCACGTCGACGGCGTGGGCTGTCGCGGTGGCGCCTCTGTGGGCCAGGTCGGTCAGCAGGTTGTCCGTGCCCGGTGTGGCGGGGCCGCGGCGGGAGAGGAGGGCGAGGTGGCGGGCTCCCCGGTCGGCGAGGAAGCCCGCGGCGGCGGCTCCGAGGCCGGTGAGGCCCCCGGTGACCAGGTAGGTGGCGTCGGGGTCGCACACGAGACGCCCGGGGGGTTCGGTGAGGCGGGGCCGGGGGGTGAGGGTGATGACCACCTTGCCGATGTGGTGGGAGCGGCGCAGCAGCGCGAACGCGTCCATGGCGGTGTCGGCGGAGTGGAGGTGGTGCGGCAGCGGGCGGTACGTCCCCTGCTGGACGCGGCGGGTGAGCTCGGCGAAGTGCCGTGCGGACAGTGCCGTCTGGCAGGTGAGCATCTGCAGGGCGTCGACGGCGTGGAAGGACAGGTTGTTGCGGAAGGCCCGCAGGGCCAGTCGGCCGCCGGTGTGGATGTCGCGCTTGCCGAGTTCGATGCAGCGGCCGCCGGGCCGCAGGATGTCGAGGTTGCGGGCGATGGCTTCGCCTGCAAGGGAGTTGAGGACGACATCGACGCCCTTGCCCCCGGTCAGTTCGAGCACCTGGTCGGCGAAGCCGAGGGTGCGGGAGTCCAGGACGTGGTCGGCGCCCAGCAGGGCCAGCAGCGCGCGTTTGGCGGGACTGCCGGCGGTGGCGATGATCCGTGCGCCGACGTGCTGGGCGTACTGCAGGGCGGCGAGGCCCACCCCGCCAGCCGCGCCGTGCACCAGGAGCGTCTCGCCTTCTCCGAGGCGGGCCAGGTGCTCCAGGGAGTGGTGCACCGTGAAGAAGGCGACCGGCAGGGTCGCCGCCTCGGCGAACGACAGGTGGTCCGGGATGCGTCCGGTGCATGCGGCGGGGACGGCGACGTGCGAGGCCAGGGCGCCGGGTGCACAGGCGAAGACCCGCTCCCCCGCCCTCAGTTCCGTGCCCGGGCCGACGGCGGTGACGACGCCCGCGCACTCCAGTCCCAGACTGTGTTCGCCGGGGGCGGGGACTTCGGCGCCCGGGGGCAGGGAGTCGGTGGCCAGCAGGACGTCACGGTAGTTGAGCCCGGCCGCCCGTACCTCGATGGTCACTTCGCCCGGGCCCGGGGCGGGCGGGGCAGGGGCGGGCACCCAGTCCAGGCCGAATCCGAGCCCTGGGCGGCGCAGCCGCAGCCGATGACAGCGCCCGCCGGCTGCAACGGTGGCGGCGGGCAGGTCGCGCACCCGGGGGACGAAGCGGCCGGCAGGGGTGAGGACGATCTCGTCCTCGGCTGTCGGTGTCAGCAGTTCGCGTGCCAGCCGGGTGGCGTCGGTCTCGGGCGACGGTCCTCGTGCGAAGGCCAGCCGTCGGACGGTGGGCCGGGGCTGTTCGTTGGCGAGGCAGCGGGCCACGGCCCAGGGCACGCAGTCCTCCGGGGCCGGGCGGGCCCCCGCCTCGGGCACGGCTCCCGACGGGCGGGTGACCAGCCACAGGGAGGGGTCGACCGTGCCGGGAAGCCGTGCGCAGGCGTGTGCGATGGCACGCAGGACGGCGGTGCGGGTGACGGCCTGCTCCAGGACGGTCCGGTCACGGTGCGGGGCGGTCGGGCTGTTGTCGTTCAACTCCGCGCTCTCGCCTGCCAGGAGGAGGACCAGGGCGGGCAGGGACCGGTCGGGACGGAGCCGAGCGGCCCACTGATCGGGATCGGTGACGGCCCGGACGAGGGTCACGGGTGCGTCGTCCGCCGAGCCGAGAGCCTTCGCGAGGGCGTGGGCGAGCGGGTCGTCCGGTTGCTCGGCGGCGACGATCCAACTGGTCGCGGGGGCAAAGGCTGCTCCCGCAAGGGCCGTTCCCGCGGGGACTGTCCTCGGGGCCGTCCGCCCGGCCGCACGTCGGGCGACGAGGACGGAGTGGTCGGCCTCGGCGCCGTCCGCGTTCAGCTGCACTGTCTCGTCGAATCCCTGGGCAGCGAGCAGCTCATGCCACTGTCCGGCCGTCAGGAGCGGGGAACGGGGGCGCAGATCGGTGTCGTCAATCTTCCAGAAGCTCTTCAGCTGGCCGAAACAGGGAAGGAGGCGGTCGAGGTTGTGCGTCTCGGCGGCCAGCAGGTGGCCGCCTTCGCCGAGCAGGTCGGCGAGGCGGGTGAGGCTTTCGCGCAGCCGGGTGGTGGCGTGCAGGACGTTGTCGGCCACGACGAGGTCGTACGCGCCCGGGGCGAACCCCTGGGGTTCGGGGTCCTGGTCCAGGTCGAGCGGGCGGTAGACGATGTGGTCGTGGTCGGCGAAGCGGGCGCGGGCGCGGGGGAAGAATGTCGCGGAGATGTCGGTGAAGGTGTAGTGCGTGCGCTGGGGCGGCAGAACGTCGAGCAGCGCCGCGGTCAAGGCCCCGGTGCCGGCGCCGACTTCCAGGACGCGCAGGGGTCGGCCCTCGGGCCAGTGCCGGACGAGTTCGCGGACGAGGGCGGTCATCCGGGCTTTGTCACGGCGGGGCACGGCGCCGGTGGAGTAGTAGTTCTCCACCCAGTGCCGGTCGCTGTCCCCGAAGAGCATGGCGACGGCGTCCTGACGGCCCAGGAGTACCTCGGGCAGCAGAGTGCCGCACTGCGCGTGCAGCACCGCTTCCGTGGCGCACTCCGGGACCGCGCGCAGCAGCTCGGCCAGAACGCCTTGGGGATCGGGGCGGGTGGCCGGCACGCGGTTCCCGTCGCCGTCGCGGTGCAACAGCCCCGCGCGTTCGGCCTGATCGAGTGCGGCGTCCAGCAGGCGCCGGTAGACGGGGAGCGCACCGGCGCCGATGAGGCTGTCGGGTGTGTAGGCGGTGGCTTCGGGATCCAGCGTGCGGAGCGCCCGGAGGGTGAAGTGCGCGCTCAACTGGTCGATCAGACGGGTGCCTTGGGCGTAGCGCTTTCCGTCCCAGTCCGCGTCTCTGGTGCGTTCGGCCGCACAGGCCAGTTCGTGCAGAGCGGGCAGAGGCGGTGCGGGTGCGACGGGGTCGTGTTCGTGGGGTGCTGCGCGCAGGACCGTGGCCAGGCGTCTCGGCGTGGTGTCGGCGGTCTCGAAGCGGCGCAGTCTGCAGCCTTCGGCCTCGGCGGTGACGTGGCCCTGGTCGTCCAGGAGGCGGATGTCCCAGGACACTTCGCGGGGCGTGGCCTCGCGGCGGCGTACGTGGACCCAGCCCTCCGCAGGAGCCTCGTCCCATACCCGCAGGGTCGTGATGGCCGAGGGCAGATAGGGGGCGTCAGGTGTGCGTCCGTCCTCGGTGCCGTCCTGGGCGAGGAGGGGAGCACCCGCTTGGAGGGCCGCGTCGAGGAGGGCGGGATGGAGCACGTACTGCGCGGACGTGGCCGGTTCCGGGACATCGGGGAGTGCGTAGCGGGCCAGGACCTCACCGTCACCGACCTGCAGGCCGGTGAGGACGGTGAAGGCAGGTCCGTAGGTGATGCCCACGGCGGCGGCTCTGGCGTGGGCATCGGCCGCAGGGACGGTCTCCGGCAGACGGGCGTGCAACGCCCGGATGTCCTCCGCCGCGGGCTGTTGGCGCAGCAGACGGCGTACGACGCCTCGGGCATGCGGGCGCCAGGGCCCGGTGCCGTCGCGGCTGGCGATGCGGACCGTGCCGTCGGCCGCGTCGAGCGAGGTCTGCAGGCGGACGTCCATGGCGGGGTCGTCGAAGGGCAGGGTCAGGGCCCGCTCGACGGCCAGGTCCTCGAGCTGGACGGCGCCTTGGAGGTGGAGGCGGCCAGCGCCCAGGGCCGTCTCGGCGAAGGCGGCGGCGGGCACGACGACCGCACCGGTGACGATGTGATCGGCGAGCCATCGGTGGCGGGTGGGATCGATGCGCAGCTGCCACAGGGGTTCGGCGTGGGCGGCGCGCTCGCCGAGGAGCGGATGGTGATGCTGTCCGTCGCCGCAGCCCTGCCCGAACCATCGCGGGGAGCCGTGCCAGTGGTGTTCCCGCTGCCAGGGGTAGGCGGGCAGGTCCTGGACCCGGCCCGGCACGGGGAAGAACGCTCCGACGTCGGTGCGGGCGTCGGCGGCGAGCAGGGCGGCGACGGTCCGTTCCAGGGCATCGGCTCCGTCCCGGTCCCGCGACAGGGTGGGCAGTACGGTGGTGGGCCCGGCGCCGTCCACGGCGAGGATGCGGCGCAGGTAGAGGGAGAGGACCGGGTGCGGGCCGATCTCCACGAAGGCGTCACAGCCCGTGGCCGCCAGCGCCCGGACAGCCTCCGGTAGTTGCACGGGGCGGCGGACGTTGTGCCACCAGTACTCCCCCGTCAGTGATGCTCCCGGCTGGAGGGTGCCGGTGACGGTCGAGGCGAACGGCAGCGCCCCGGCCTGCGGTTGCAGCGCGGCCAGAGCGGCGCGCAGGTCTGCCTCGACGGGGTCCATGTGCGAGGTGTGAAAGGCGTGGTCGAGGTCGAGCATCCGGAAGAAGACGCCCTGGCCGGCCAGCTTTCCGGCCAGTTCGTCGAGAGCGTCCTCGTCACCGGCGACCGTCACGTCGCGGGGACTGTTGACTGCTGCCAGTTCCAACAGCCCCTTGAAGAAGTCCAGTTCCTCCAACGCCCTGTCGGCTGGAAGACCCACGGCGGCCATCCGTCCGGAACCGGCAGTACGGCCCTGGACCCGGCTGCGGTGAGTGATGACCTCGGCGGCGGAGACGAGGTCGAGCGCGCCACAGGCGTGGGCGGCGGCGACCTCGCCGACGCTGTGTCCGGCCACGCCGGCAGGGCGCACCCCGTACGCCGCCAGCGCGGCGGTGAGCGCCACCTGCACGGTGAACAGCAGGGGCTGGGCGATCTCCGTCCGCGCCTGCCAGGCTGCGTCGGTACCGTGGGCCAGTTCTTCTCGTACGGACCAGCCGAGCAGGGGCGACAGAACCGCGTCGACCTCGTCGACGGCGCCCCGGAAGGCGGGAACGGCTTCCTGCCCGGGTGCGGTGAGCAACCGGCGCCCCATTCCCGTCCATTGGGCGCCGTTGCCGCTGTAGACGAAGGCGGTCATGCCGTTCTTGAGCACGGGCACGGGCGAGGCGTCGACGCCGGCGCGCAGGTGGGCGGAGGCGGTACGGGCGTCGGTGGCCAGGACGACGGAGCGATAGGGGTGTCGGCCGCGCCGCATGAGGGTGGTGTGGGCGATGTCGTAGAACGTGCCGGTGTCTGCGCCTGTGGCGTCGAGGTGGTCGGCGAGTTCGATGGCCGCCGCGGCGAGAGCCTCGGGCGTGCGCGCGGAGACCAGCACCGGACGCAGGCCCTCAGGCGGGTCGTGCCGTCGGGCAGGTGCAGGGGCGGGTGCGAGGACCGCGTGGGCGTTGGAGCCGCCGAATCCGAAGGAGTTGACGCCCACCAGTCCGCCGCGGGCCGTTGCCAGCGGAGTGGCCGCGGTCACCGGGGTCAGGCCCAGGCGGGGGAAGTCGATGGCGGGATTGACCGGCAGGCCGTGCAAGGACGGCGGGATGACGCGATGGCGCAGGACGAGGACGGCCTTGAGCAGCCCGGCCAGCCCCGATGCGGACTCCAGGTGCCCGAGGTTGGTCTTGACCGACCCGATGGGCAGCGGTAATTGGGCGGAACACCTTCCGGTCAGGGCCGTCGAGATGGCCTCGCACTCCAGGGGGTCGCCCACGGGGGTTCCCGTGCCGTGGGCCTCCATGTACACCAGCTCGCGGGCGTCCGGTCCCGACGGTCCGTACACCTGGCACAGCAGGGCGGCCTGCGCCTGGGCGCTGGGCTGGGCCAGGCCGGGGGTGCGTCCGTCGCTGTTGGTCCCGGTGGCCACGATCACGGCGTGGATGCGGTCGTTGTCGGCGAGGGCCCGGTCGAGGGGCTTGAGGACGAGGAGCACGCCTCCCTCGGCCCGTACGAACCCGTCGGCGGCCGCGGAGAAGGCGCGGCAGCGGCCGGTGGGCGAGAGCATCGACGCCTTGGCGAAGCCGACGAACTCGTGGGGCCCGATGAGGATGTTGACTCCGGCGGCCAGCGCCAGCTCTCCGCCGGAGCCGAGGAACGTGCACGCCTGGTGGAGGGCGACCAGGCTCGACGAGCAGGCGGTGTCCACGGCGAGGCTGGGGCCGCGCAGGTCGAAGGCGTGGGAGAGGCGCCCCGCGGTGTTGCCGCTCGCGAGCCCGGTCATGGTGTGCCGGTCGACGGTCTCCAGTCGGCTGAGCTGGAGGTTGCCGTAGGCGTGGTTGGACACCCCGACGAAGACACCGGTGCCGGAACCGGCCAGGCGGGCCGGGTCGATGCCGGCGTCGTCCACTCCCTCGGCGGCCAGTTCCAGCAGGATCCGCTGCTGCGGGTCCATGCGGTCGGCTTCGCGCGGGGAGAGGGAGAAGTACTCCGCGTCGAAGCCCGCGATGTCGTCGAGCACTCCGGCCGCCGCCGTGTAGCTGCGCCCGGGCCGCCGCGGGTCGGTGTCGGTGAACTCCTGTGCGTCGAACCGTTCGGCAGGCATCCGCGTGACCAGATCCCGCCCTTCGAGGAGCGCGGACCACAGCGTGCCCAGGCTGTTCAGGCCGCCTGGGAGGCGGAGGGCGATCCCGACGACTGCCACATCGCCTCTACGGCCGGTCTCCCCCGTGCGGCTGTCAACTGGAGAATCCATTTCCGCCCCCACGGCACCAGCCCCCTCAACCGACTTGTCCGAACCTGCCCATGCCGTGAAGGACGGAAAGGATGGAATCCGGCCATTCCCGTGAAGGAGTGCTGAAGCCTCGCGTGGCGCCCGATGATGGACGAGTGAGAGCACTGGGTGACGGACTGCTGTGGGACCTGACACCCGAGCGGGAATGGGGCAGCGCGGATGCCGCGGTGCTGCTCCTCCCCGGAGTGGGGGGCGGCGCCGCGGACTTCGTGCACTGGACCCGCCACCTCACCCCCGGATTCCGGATCCTCTCCGCGGGCTATCCGGGGCGGCAGACCGGCGGAGCGGCCCCCACCCCCTCCCCCGCTCCTGGCCCGGCAACCGGCCTTGCCGGACTCGCCGTCCAGCTCGCCGACCGGCTGATGCACCACGTCACGGAACCCCTGCTGATCTTCGGGCACAGCATGGGAGCGGCTCTGGGCTACGAGACCGCATGGCACCTTGCCCGTCACCGTCGACCGGCCCTCGCCCTCCATGCCTGCGCAGCCTTCTCGCCGCCCGAATACGCGAGCTTCGACCTGAACAGCCGGGCCATGGACGACGCCGCCCTGATCGCACTCGCCACGGCGCTGGCCATCCCCCTGCCCCGGGGAGAACGCGCGCAGCGCCACAGGGAAGCGCTGCGGGCGCTGCGTACCGACCTCGCCCTGATCGATGCCTACGACTACGGACCGCACCTCAGAGCGCTGGAGTACCCGATCACCGTATGGAGCGCCCGCGACGACACCGTCATCCCTTCCGCCTCGGCCCGACGATGGCAGCCGATGACCCGTCACCCCCTCGCGCACCGCACCCTTCCCACGGCTCACCACTGCCTCAACACCCTGCAGGCCATCGAACCGATCACCGGCGCCCTGCGGCGCGAGGTCCCGTAGAGCTCGTATCGCGATCTTGTTGAGTGTGGCCGGTCAGCCGTGATGTGGGCGGTGTTCTGGCTGTTCGTGAAGGCGTGAGCAAACGGCCGCGGAACGTGGAGGGTGCACTGTGGGTACTGATCGAGTCGTTGCTGCTGCCGCGGCCTGAACGGCGCCGGGGCCACAGCCGGTGCCCGACAGACTGTTTCTGCAGGGCATCCTGCACGTGCTCTACCAGGACATCAGCTGGCAACTCCTGTTCCTGGAGCTGGGTTTCGGCTCGGTCCCGGCCTGCTGGTGCCGACTGGGCCGCCGACGCGCGACCGGCGACGTCGACCGGCTGCACCGCATCCTGCTCGCGGGACTGCACGCCGTCGGCGAGCTCGACTGGTCCCGTGCGTGTGCAGATGCCTCCCACATCCGCGCGAAGGGGGGAGCCGGGACCGGCCCGTCACCGGTCGACCGCCGGGCCGACAGCGACGCAGGCAATGAGGAGTAGGTCCTGCCCGACGGGTTGAGCAACTGGCACGCGAACGCCCTCATGACACTCGCGGCCTTCGCGCTTCAGGCGAGAGCTGGTGCCTACTTGTACCAGTAGCGCACGCCTCGGTGGTGGGAGCAGGTCCCGCTGAAGATCACGCACGATCACCAGCAGGCTGGACTCCACGAGGCACTGGCGACAGTTGATTGGGAGAGCCCACCAGTAGAGGTCGAAGGACGCCGCCTACGAGGTATGACAGGGGCGGGGCCACGGCCAAGGCGTTCTCCGCGGAACTCAACTCCGGGGCGTGCCGGGGGCGTCGAGGTCACTCACGGCCGCACGACCCCGGAGAGGGGCTTTGTCGGCAGCCCCGCCTACCCCCTTCGAGGTTTGTGTTTCCTCCCTTCAGAACCTCCCGCCTCGCGTGCATACTGGGGCCCGGAAAGTTACCCGGGGTACGTGGGCGACGGTCCGGGATTCTCCTCGGGCGTTACCAGGCAGGGGTCTGACGGTGCGTCATCCGGTTGACGTCGGAGGAGGTCACCCGAGGTTCCCTCCTCGGTCGGCACCCATGTGAAACATCGCACGTGGCCCGAGTTCCACACTTCTCAGGAGCCGTCTTGCACATACCGAAATATGTCACCGCCGTCTGTGCCACCGCCGCGGCGACGGTCTTGGCCACCTCCACGTCCGCGACCGCGGAGACCGGCCCTGAGAAGGACAATTTCCTTCCCGCTATGGTCCATTCCATCCTCCACCTCGACATCGATCCGCCGGGGGCCAATGACTGGAACTGCCGTCCCAGCGCCGCCCACCCGCGTCCGGTCGTCCTGGTGCACGGGACCTACGAGAACCGCTACAACAACTGGGCCCGGATGTCCCCCGAGCTGAGGGCCCAGGGCTACTGCGTCTACGCCCTCGACTACGGCGACACCGACGACGCCGGAGTGGCTCTCGCTCCCACCGTCAAGGGTTACGGAGACATCAGGAAGTCCTCCGAGGAGCTGGCCGCCTTCGTGGACAAGGTGCTCGCTGCCAGCGGCTCCGGCCAGGTGGACCTTGTCGGCCACTCCCAGGGCGGTACCCTGGCCCGCTGGTATCTCAAGGCCGACGGAGGCGCGAACCCGACCGACCCCTCGAAGAACAAGGTCAAGAAGGTCGTCCAGCTCGGCGCGACCAACCACGGCACCACCATGAGCGGCATCGAGACTCTCGCCGACAAGCTCCACATGCTGGGCCCCGGGGAGAAGCTCTTGGGCAAGGCGGGCATCCAGCAGTACGAGAAATCCGACTTCATCAAGGAGCTCAACGCCGACGGGGACACCGTTCCCGGGATCGACTACACCGTGATCGGCACGAAGTACGACGAGATCACCACCCCCTGGAAGAGCACGTTCATGACGGCGGGCCCCGGAGCAACGGTGCAGAACATCACCTTGCAGGAGGGCTGCGTCGTCGACTTCTCCGCCCATCTGAGCATGTCGTACAGCCCGCGTGCGATCGGATTGGTCAAGCGGGCCCTGGATCCCTCAGCCCCGGCGGCTCCCTGTGTGCCGAGGGCGCCCGCCTTCTGATTCCAGCCCGATCACCTTGGCCGATCTCGAACGTCAGTCGGTCGCCGGAGGATGCCGGAAAGCAGGGCGGTCGACTCCGCCCTCCAATCCCGTGAAGATCTGGCGGCCGCCATTCTGGACGGTCTTCAACGCCCTGGTTTCACCCCAGGAAACTCAACCGCACCTGGCCGTCCGGGTTGTCCTTGTTCGGCCATGGTGCTGGAGATGCCTGCCCCCGTCGTCGCCGATGCCCGAGGTTCCCATCAGGTCACCACAACTCGCCTCGCATCCGAGGCCGGTGGGGGTTCGGCGGGGAACTGGCGACAGTTAAATAGGCGAGCTCACCAGTACCAAGCCCGTGCCCGTCGGGGGCGATCGAGGTCCACGACGCGTGACGCTGCCAGGGGGGGGCGGGACACTAGGGGTTGTCCTAACTGGCGGGTCCATAGCATCTGGACATGAAGATTCCGAATGGCGCCCGCCGCACCGGCACCGCCCTCGCCGTCGCCGTGACGTTGACGGCAACCGCCCCCACCGCCCTTGCCGTGTCTCCGCAGTCCGCCGTGACCGCGCAGCCGCAGGCGGCCCGGCACGCCATCCCGTTCACCGAGGCCGTCGTCACGCAGCACGACGACGGCTCGTACTCCGTGAACTGGCATGCGCCGGGCGTGCAGTCGGTGACGGTGTACGCCGGCGGGCGCGAGGTGGCCCGCGGTGGCGCCGAGGAGAGCGTGGCGGTCCGCGGTCTGCCGGCGGCCGACCGTCAGTGGTTCCGCCTCGTCCCCGACCAGGGCGACCCGCTGACACTGGCGGACCGCTCCCTCCACCTGGCGAGCGCCCCCAACTTCCGCGACGCGGGCGGCTATCGGACCGCCGGCGGGCAGTGGGTGCGGATGGGCGTGCTGTACCGCACCGGCGAGCTGTCGAAGCTGACCGACGCCGACGTCACCAAGCTCCGGCGCCTCGGCATCCGCACCGACTACGACCTGCGCGCCCCGGGGGAGCGGGCGAAGGCTCCGGACCGCATCCCGCAGGACACCCGCTACGTGGTCGCCGACGTGGCCGGCGAGGACGTGGGCCTGCCCGCCACTCCCGAGCAGGCGGCCGAGCTGATGACCGAGGCCAACCGCGCCTATGTCTCGAAGGATTCGGCGCGCACCGCCTACGGCGCCCTCTTCCGCGACGCCGCGAACCCGGCCGCGCAGGCGCTGGTCTACCACTGCTCGGCGGGCAAGGACCGCACCGGCTGGGCGAGCGCGGCCCTGCTGACCGCGCTCGGTGTCGACCGCGGAACGGTCATGCGCGACTATCTGGCCACCAACGAGTACCGGGCGGAAGAGGTCAAGGCGGCCCTGAGCCAGGCGACACCCCACGACGCGGCCATCCTGAAGCCGGTGCTGGAGGCGCGTTCCGAATACCTGAATGCCTCCTTCGACGAGGTCGAGAAGCGGTACGGAACCTTCGGAAATTACCTTCACCAGGGCCTGGGGATGACCGACCAGGAGCTTGCCGGACTGCGCTCGGCCCTGCTGACGGATTGATTGAGGGCGGGGCGGGGCTTCAGTTATCGAGCCGGCGCCGAATCGCTTCACGAAGACCGAGATGCGATCTGTCGGCGGGCGGAATCCCAGACCTCCTCGAACTCGCCGGCGACCAGCGACTCGGGAACCTCTCTCAGCCGGTCACTCAAGGCCGGTGAAAAGCCCCACGAGCGCAACGGCCCCTCCCGCTCGCCAGTTCGTTGTGGACAGCGCACGCGTGCTTCCGGGTTCAATCATCGTTGAATGGCGGAACATCAGGCGGCGGCTGAGTATGAGTGACGAGCGGCAGGTCGCCGTAGACCACGGTCAGCCACCGCTCTGGGCGTTCGCCGCGCGTGAGAGGCCGGTCGTCGACCGCGATGGCGTCGGGGACGAAGAGCTTGCGGTCGACCGAGGCCACGGTGTCCTTCCACTCCGGGAGAAGTGCGCCCTTGTTGGTCAGGATCTCCAGGAGCCGTTCCGGTGAACTCAACGCGTCCGCCTCACTTCTTAGCGCATGCCGCCGGGGCCGCACAGGTACCTCCGGGCTCCGACGGCGGCGGTGAGGTCAGCGAGTCGCTGCGAGCGTTCGGCCGAGCCGGCAATCGACTGCTGTGCAGGATGCAGCCCTGCCAGCCAAGGAGGTCCAGCAGGGCCCGGGCGGATGCTTCGGCAACAACCGCCGTCCGGTCACTGGTGACAAAGGCGTCGAGAACGGGGGCCAGGGCCTGCTGGAAGGCGGGCCAGTGGGGGCTGCTCCCGTAGTGCTGCCGAAGGATGCGGGCGGCGCGCTGCCGGGACCGGGCCGGTTCGGCCATCACCGCATCGCCGACCGTGGTGTGGCGGCCTTGGGGAAGGTGGGTGGGGATGGACAGCCACCGACGGTCTGCGGGGTCGTTCAGGGCGGCGAGGTGGGTGCGGTGCTGGTAGTCGCGGCGGGTGAACTGGACGTCGTCCAGGACGATCCAGCAGTCCGCCGCGAACAGCTTGGCCAGCGTGGTCAGGCGGGGAAAGAGGTTGGGCTGGTGGATGGCGCACAGCCCGCCCGGTGGTGGGTCAGGTGGTGAGCAGGCGGCTGTCGAAGCCGTCTTCGAGGAGGGTTTGGTAGGCGGCATATACGTCCTCCGGGACGTCCTGCTCGATGGCGAAGCCGAGCTTCGGGTACTCGATCACCCGCTGCAGGTCGCCTACGAGCTGGTCGACAACGAGCTTCTCGTCACCGATCGTCTTGAGGTAGTCGTCGAACTCCAGTGGTGCCGAGGCGCAGATCACCTCCGCCTCGGGCCAGAGCTTGCGCGCGGTGGCGAACGCGCGGCGCTCCATGTAGGGCATGGAGACCAGCAGTACGGTCTTCACCGCGATCCCGGCTGCGGCCAGGACGTTGCGGGAGAAGGTGATGTTCTGGCCCGTGTTCCTGGCCTTGGGTTCCAGCAGAACTGCTTCGTCGGGGACACCGAGGGCGAGTGCGTGCTCGCGGAAGTGCACGGCCTCGCCCCGGGGGAACCGTCCCGGGTGGGTGGGGTTGGGTCCGCCGGAGAAGACGAGGGCGGGGAAGAGCCCGCCCCGGTACAGCTCGGCGCAGAAGACGGGGACGCCCAGGTCGTGGCTGCCCAGGCCGATCGCAGCGTCCACAGGCCGCAGCTCGTGGCCCATCTGGTGGTAGTCCCAGATCAGCTTGGCCCGCTGGCGCTGGCCGTCGGTGATGCCCCGCTGGTTGTCCGTCGTCACTGGTGTCCCTCTCCCTGCTCACCGCCGCGTGGGGCTGGTGCCCCCCGCGGTCTTCCGGATGCTCTCGATGCTGGCCAGCTGGTGGCTCATGCCGTATTGAGCGGCCAGCTGAGCGGCCTGATCGAGGGCCGTCAGGCCATCATCCCGGGTGGCAGGGTCGGACAGCAGGATGTGTCCGTGGGCGGTGTCCATGCGCACCCGCTGCATAGGTGAGTCAGTCGTGCCGGTGCTGCGGGCGGTGCCGATGAAGTGCAAGGCCTTGTTCAGGTCGCCGGCGCCCCGGTGGACGAGGGCGAGTTTCTGGTGGGCGACGGACCAGTCGTCCGGCTCGCCGAGTTCTTCGAAGTCGCGGATCGCGGCGAGCATGACGCGCCCCGCATAGTCGTGCTCGCCTTCCTTGCTCAGCGCGGTCCCCACCCACAGGCGGGCCCTGGCTCGGTCACGGCGGGCGAGCCGGTCATCGACAGCCAGCTGTTCGTAGTGGCGTGCGGCGCTTGCCAGACGGCCGGACATCTCCGCCACGACGGCCAGGGAGAGATCGAGCTGGGCGACGCGGCGGGGGATGTCGAGCTGGGCGAAGACCGAGCGGGCTCCGGCATACGCATGCTGGGCCGACAGAGGCCCGACCACCATCCCCTGGTCGCGCTTGAGATCGCCAAGGAGGGCGGTGGAGCGTGCGAGGAGATACAGGCCCTTGTCGTCCAGCTCCGGCGGCTGGAAGCGGGCCAGCCACCGGCCCAGCAGGTTGTCGGCGAACGCGAAGTTCTGGCGGCTCAAGGCGACGACGACCCGGTCCAGGTCATCGGTCCACGACTCGTACTCCCAGGCCCTGGGACCTGCCGAGGTGACACGGCGGATGGTCACGGGCGGCCCGCCGGCCTCGGAGAGGAACGTCTCGAACCGCAGATGCACCGGCTCATCCGCCCGCGCGAGAGCGGTGTCCAAGATCGACTGCGTGTCCGGACGAGGTGCCGTCGCCGTCAGGTGCTTCTCCCACTTGGAGACGGTCCCCACAGCGACACCGAGGTCCTCGGCGAACGCGCGAACGCTCATCCGCAGGGCAAGGCGCAGGGCCCGGGCTTCCAGACCGGTCCAGTGGTGCACGGTCGCCACGCGTTGCTCCCTTCCGAGAGCTCATGCAAGCACGGCGCATGCATGCGGAGGGACGGAAGTGCAACGCAAGTGCAACACCAGGTCATTTCGCGACCGGTGGTCAGGGAGGACGCTTCAACACACAGGCCACAGAGCCGATTTCCCGGGCGCGGCCTCTTGTTTCATCCCTCTGAGCCTTTTGGACGGTCACCTCTATGGAGCCCCTTACCGAGCACCGTCATGTCAGCGGCCCGGTCGTCTACGGCTTCCTGCGGCTGGACAACGTCTCCCCGGCCCGTGCGGCGGCCCTGGAACTGTCGCTGGCCGAGTACTGCCGTCAGCACGAGCTGTCCTTGTGCGGCCTGTTCACCGAACGCATCGTCACCGTCAACTCGGCAGCATTCACCGGGCTGATGGACGTGCTGGACGTGCCCGGCACGTACGGAGTCGTCCTGCCCTCCGCGCCCCACCTGGGCCCGAAAGGCATAGCCGCAGGGCGGAGACAACGCATCACGGCGACCGGAGCCCGGCTGCTGCTGGCCCGCAAGGACACCCCAGTCCAGACCCGCCGCAGGCACCCCGGCCCGGGCAACTGCCCGAGCCGACACCGTGGACTTGGCCCCGCACCGGCGCTGGAGGCCGAATCATGACCCGTAGCGTCCGCACAAGCAGGCAGACCACCAAGGCGGCCTCCCCCAGCACGGAGCGGCCACACCTTCCGGTCCGGCACCAAGTGGCCTTCGCTGTAACGCCGCACGCGCGTGCCGTCGGCGAAGCCCGGCGCATACTGCGCGACACCCTTCTGTCCTGGGGCGCGGAGAGCGAGGAGGAGGTCCCCCAGGCCGAGCTGGTGGCCAGCGAACTGCTCACCAACGCACTGCGGCACGCTCCCCGCGCGGAGTTGGCACTGACCGCAGCCGAAGGCGGCGGCTCACTGCTCATCGAGGTCGAGGACGGCGGGAACCCGGTGTGCGCACCGACCGTGCAGCAGGCCGCCGAGGACTCCGTATCCGGCCGGGGCATGGCCATCGTCGAGGCCCTGGCGGAATGCTGGTCCTGCCGCCCCCTGCCCCATGGAGGCCGCAGCACCTGGGCCATCCTCTCCTGGCACAGCAAGGCCGGTCGATGACCACCACCCCCGACATCGTCCCCACGGACGAGCTGTTCGCACAGCACGAGGTCAACGTTCAGCAGCGGCGGTTGCCGGACGTGATTGCCGCGCGGATGCGGCGCACCGGGCTGGTCACGGTCAGCGGGCTCACCTCCCCGGAGATCGTGGCCAGCTTCGCAGACCGGGTGATGTACCGGACCGTCTACGCAGGTGACGGTCCGCTGGGCCTGCACGAGATGCGCGACACCGGTGAACACGCGCACCTCGTCGGCCGTGCCGAGCTGACGCGGGCAGCGCTCGACGTGCACACGTACCGCGCCGATCTCATCCACCCGCCCCAACTGGTACTCATGGCCTGCGGACGAACTCCTTGACCACCGCTCTGATTTCATCCTGGTCAACCGGCACATCGCCGGGCACGTCGCCGAAGCCGTCGTGCATGACACGCCGCAGACGCGGACGCTGTCGAATCACCTGCCGGTCGAGGTCCGCCTCAGCGCACAGCCGGTCACCCGGTGACCGCGCGGGCGGTATCGAGCAGGGTTCCTGCTCCGTGGTGCAGCAGATCTTCGGCAACGCTGCGCCCGAGGGCCTCCGGGGCGGTGGCCGGGCCGGTGGCGGTGACGGCGATCTCGCGGGTGCCGTCCAGGGCGGTGACCCGGGCCGTCAGGGACAGGCTGCCGTCGCTGCGGGTGCGGGCGTGCGCGCCGAGGGGCATGTCGCAGCCGGAGCGCAAGGCGGTGAGCACAGCCCGCTCGGCGCGGACTTGGGCGTCGGCCTCGCGGTTGCCGAAGTCGGCGAGGATGGTGCGGAGCATCGTGTCGTCCTCGCGGACCTGGATGCCGAGCGCGCCCTGCGCGGGGGACGGAGTGAAGGGCTCCACAGGCAGCAGTTCGCTGATGTCCTCGGCGCGGCCAAGGCGGCGCAGGCCGGCAGCGGCCAGGACCACCGCGTCGAGACCACCCGCCTTGGTCTTGGCCAGGCGTGGAGGGACGTTGCCGCGGATGGGGATCATGTGCAGGTCGGGGCGGGCTGCGAGGAGTTGGGCGATGCGGCGCGGTGCGCTGGTGCCCACGCGGGCACCCTTCGGTAGGGCGTCGAGGGTGCTGCCGCACAGGGCGTCGCGTGCGTCCTCGCGGCCGGGCGGCGCCAGCAGCACCAGCCCCGGCGTGAGTGTGGCGGGTAGGTCCTTGGCCGAGTGCACGACCAAGTCCACCTGCTTGTCGAGGAGGGCGGCTTCCTGGGCGTTGGAGAACGCCGCTCCCCCGGCGGCACGGGAGACCTCGGCCAAGGCGGTGCGCCGGTCCCGGTCCGCGCTCTCGGTCACCACTCGGTGTCGGAAGACGACGTGGGGGAAGCGGCGGCGCAGGGGCGCCAGGTACTCGGCGACTTGGGCGCGGGCCAGATGGCTCGCCCGGGATCCGACCACGACCACGGTCATGACGCCCAACTTCCTGTGATGAACGGGGGGTTGGCCGCATCGTAGCCGCCCCACAACACGCCGCTTTCCGACATTTTGTCGGCCTTGATGATCTGGAGATCTCCGCGAAGCCCGGCGTCTGCCCGGCCGTCTGCCGGTCGAGGCGTCTTCGCCCCTCCCCCGCACGAGTAAGGAGCCGACACCCTCATGCCCGGCACCATTGCGTTCCCGCCGTTGGGCGGCGACCTCTTCCTCCCTTTGGTCGACCGGCTCGACGAGGCCGAGCCGGCCCGGCTCAGGTCTGCGCCGGTCCTCACGCCCGAGCAGCGCGTGGCGGTCACGATGCTCGCCCTGGGTGAGTGCCAGCATCATGTGTCAGTCGACCTGGACCTCAGCCCGTACCGGCTCCAGGAGCTGCTGCGCTCGGCAGCACGGCGCCTGCATCCCCCGGGCGGCGGCGTCCCCGCGCTCGTCAACGCCGCCTACTGGCAGCCGGCGTTCCCGGCACCCGCGCTGGAGACGGCGAATCCGCCGGAGCTGGGCCCGGTCGAGCGGGAGGCCCTGCACGCCCACACCCTCGGGATGTCTCTGCGCCATCTGCAACGCTCCCGCCAGCGGCCCCGGCACGAGGTGGGCACCGCTCACCAGTACCTGCCGGCGAAGCTCCAGGCCCGCACCACCGCCCACGCCATCCGGCGCGCCTGGCAGTTCGGCATCCTCCACCGCCTCGTCCCCCACAGCGCACCGCCGGCCCACCTTCACCACCGCAGGGGGTACTTCGTGGGCGTGATGGCCAGTTTCCTCAACCCCTACACGGCCCACGAGGAGCAGCGGGCAGAGGCCCAGTTCAAGGGCGAGGGCATGGTGTCGATACCCGGGGTGGTCCGCGTGCGGTGCGGGGTGACTGGGACGCGCTCCGAGTCCTGCCCGAGCCGGGGCAGCGGGCGCTGACGGCGCTGGGTTCCGGCGCCGGTCCGGTCCTGGCCAGCGTCTACACCGGCCAGTGGACAGTTCCTCATCGACCGCGGGTCCGCCGACCAGTGGGACCTGCGGGGGCGAGGTGCCCGGCTACTGCGGCCGAACACCGTCATCGAACTCCCGCTGACCGCCGCCTGCGCCCACACCCGGGACGTGCGGTGGGTCGTCCCGCCCGGCGGCTGGACCGACCCGCACCAGCTCTACCGCGCTCTCAGCGACACAGCCACCCCGCCGGCCACCCGAAAGCCGTCCGGCAGGAAGAAGAAGTCCGTCGTGCCGAAGCCGGGTCCGGCCTCGTGAGGGTCGTCACCCGGCCGTCTGCAAAGCGTTCGCCGCCCGGACCCCGGCGGCACCTGAACCAGGGTGCCGGCCGGTCGTTTCCGGCAGCAACGCAAGTTCTCGATCGGGTGACGCGCCACGGTCGAGTGAATCGCACACCGCCTCGCGGGCCGCCCGCCCCGCGAACACAGGCTGATTGACGATCGCTCGAATTCCTGGACGATGCACCGCACTTGGGAGGCCGTGACCGCACCCCTCCGGGGGTCGTTTCTCCGATCACTCGTCCGATCTGCTCGTCAATGAGGAGGCGTAGTGCGTCACCGCCAGGGCCAGTTCACAAATGCTACGGGGGTGCGTTTGTGATTCGAACACGGTCAGAAGGCCGGCCACCGCGCTGGGACGGCCACGGGGGAGACGCGCATGACGCAAGTGCCCCGCTGCCGCCTCGTCGTCGACGTGATGGTGCTGATGGTCCGCGATGACGGACGGTGCTCTGCGCGAGGTCGACGAGGAAATCGGGGTCACCATCGCACGCCGCGACTTGGAGTTCTGCCACGCCATCCACCACCGCAACCCCAGGGGCGAGGGGCGCATGGGGATGGTGTTCACCACCCAGCGGTGGGCAGGTGAGCCGTCCATCCGGGAGCCGGAGAAGTGCTCGCAGTTGGTGTGGGCGGATCCCGCGCGGCCGCCGGCGGACTGCGTGCCCTACACCGCGGCCGTCCTGGAGCGGTTCTGCGCCGGGGACTTGATGTCCGAGCACGGCCGACCGGCGGGAGGGGCAACGTGAAGACGGCGCAGCAGAAACGGGCGGCCACCGTGATGGGCGAGAAGAACGGCTGAGGAGGGGACATGGACGAGATCGTTTTGATGTGCGACCCGAGGGTTGCGGCCATCGGTATCCAGGAGTGCGGCGAACCGCTGGTGGACGTCCGCCGGTCCACACTGCTGGTGGACGACAGCAGGAGCGATGCCCAGGGCGCGTTCGCGCACCTGCGCGAGGGTGTGCTGGAGCGGCTGGTGACGGCCCAGGCCGGGCTTCCCGAGGGACTGCGGCTGCTGGTCGTCGAGGGCTACCGGCCGCTGGCTCTGCAGGCCCGCTATTTCGAGGAGTATGCCGCCGCGCTGCGGGCCCTGAACCCGGCGTGGTCGGAGGACGAAGTGCGTGCGGGGGCGTCACGGTATGTCGCACCTCCGGAGATCGGCCCGCACACCGCCGGGGCTGCCGTCGACATCACCCTTGCTGATGCGGGCGGCCGGGAGCTGGATCTGGGCACCCGGACGAACTCCACGCCCGAAGAGAGCGACGGCGCCTGTTACACCGCCGCGGTGAACATCAGCTCCCGGTCGCGCGAGCTGAGGCAGGTCCTCGGCGCGGCCCTCGCATCGGCCGGCCTGGTCAACTACCCGAGCGAGTGGTGGCACTGGTCGTACGGAGACCAGTACTGGGCGCTAACCACCGGTGGCTCCTCCGCCCGATACGGCCCATGCGCTCTGCCCCTTCAGGGCCGCTAGCAAGGGGATTGAACGTCGCGTTCTCACCAACCAGGGGAGGAAGAAAACAGTGGGTGGTTCTCAGGGGGGCACACAGGCCCGGACACGGCCTCCGTATCCGGAGCCGGTGGACATCGAGCGTAAGGCGCAGTGGACGAAGTCGGCGTTCGACCGGTACGGCATCGGGCAGTTGGTGACGACGATCCCGGCCGTGCTGGCGCAGGTGTTCCGGATGGCGTGGCGGATCGATCGTCGTGACGTGCTGGTCATGGTCGGTGCGCAGGTGGTCTACGGGATCGGGTCGGCGGTGGCGTTGGCGGCGACGGCGCGGGCGATGGTGCCGGTTCTCGGGTCCGGTTCGGTGTCGTACCGGGTGCACCAGGCACTGCCGGCGCTGGTGGTGATCGCGGTGGCGGCCGGGGTGGGGAGGGTCGCCTACGGGCTGGCGTCGTGGTCGGTCGGGCGGTTGAAGCCGCGGTTGATGACGGCGGCGGACGTCGCGGTGGTCGAGGCGATGCTGCGGGTGGAGCTGGCCGCTTTTCTGCGGCCGGAGTTCTCCGAGGAGCATGAGGCGGCCGAGACCGGGTCGGTGCGCTGTGACCGGCTGATCTATGACGTGCAGTCGTTCATGTCGGCGCTGATCAAGCTGGTGGCGGCGTTCGGTGTCCTGACCGCCCTGCATCCGCTGATGCTGCCCGTCCTGGTGCTGGCGGTGCTGCCGTCGGGGGTGGGGGCGATGGCGGAGGCGCGGATCGAGCACCAGGTCCACCACGCGAACAGCACAGGCCGCAACGTGCGCGGCATGATGCGCTGGTACGTCACCGCGGGCAAACTCGCCGACGAGGTCCGCGGGATGAGCATGGCCGGGTACCTGTCGTACTGGTACCGGACCCTCTCCAAGCGTCTGGACGACCGCACCTTGGTCGGGGCCGGGCGGCAGCTGCGTGCGAATCTCATCGCGGCCGTCTTCGGTGGCCTGTGCCTGTCGTTGGCGTGGGGCACGCTGCTGTGGCTGGCAGTGTCCGGCCGCGTGTCCCTGGCGATCGCGGCGACCGCTGTCCTGGCGGTGCGCACCGCGCTGGGGAACCTGACCAACGTCGTGCACTACGCCGCCAGCTTGTTCCACTCGTCGCTGTTCCTCGGGGACTGGAGCCGGTTCGTCGAAGAGTCCAAGGCCCTGATGCCCGTGGCTGGCACCGTCCCGGCGCCGCGCGAGCCGGAATCGATCCAGGTCCGGGACGTGGTCTTCACCTACCCGAACAAGGAGCGGCCCGCGGTCGACGGGGTCACGCTGACGCTGCGCCGGGGCGAACTCATCGCCGTGCTGGGCGAGAACGGGTCGGGCAAGTCCACCCTCACCCGCCTGATGACCGGCCTCTACACCCCCGACAAGGGCCAAGTCCTCTGGGACGGCGTGGATGTGTCCCGTGTGGATGTCAACGAGGTGTGGGAGCAGACAGGGTTCGTCACCCAGCAGTTCGGCTACTGGCCCGTCTCCGCGCGCGACAACATCACCATGGGCCAGCCCGTCTCCTTCGACGACAACCGGGTGTGGGAAGCCGTCGAAGCGGTGGGAATGCGGGGCGCCTTCGAAGAACTCCCCCACGGCCTGGACACCTTGCTCGCCACGGAGCTGTGGGGCGGGGTCAGTCTGTCGGGCGGGCAGTGGCAGCGCATCGCCTGCGCCCGCGTGCTGTACCGGCGGCCGGCCGTGGTCGTCATGGACGAACCGACCTCGGACATGGACCCGCGCGGCGAGCACCAGATGTTCCAGCTGTTGCGCGAGATCGCCCCGGGCCGGATCACAGTGGTGGTCACCCACCGGCTGGCCAACACCAAGGTGGCCGACCGGATCATCGTCATGGACAAGGGGCACATCGTCGAACACGGCACATATGACCAGCTCGTCAAGGGTGGCGGGCTCTTCCAGGAACTGCACGAACTCAGTCTCGACCGAGGGGGGAGCCGGTGACGGACAAGAAGCGAGCCCCGTTGTCGGAGAGCGAGAAGCTGCTGTTCTCCGGCGCGCTGCGGCACGACAAGGCATGGGCGAAGTACTCCGACCCACTGCTGCGCATGAGCTTTTGGGCCATGGCCCGGCAGTTCCCCAGCATGCTTGCGATGATCGGCCGTATCGCGTGGCGCGAGGACCCCCGGGCCCTGATGGTGCTGGTGGCCGCGCAGCTGGCCTCCGGCGCCATGTCCGCGTTCCTGCTCGTGGCGACGAACCAGGTGCTGGTGCACCTCTTCGCCAACGGCCCCACCCCGGACAAGCTGCGCGAGGCCCTACCCGCACTCCTGCTCGGCGGCGCTTCCTCGGCCGGGTCGGTGCTCCTGGGGTGTCTGATCGTCCAGATCGAGGGGCGCCTGTATCCGAAGATCGAGCTGTCGTGCCGGACGGCGTACTACGGCATGATGACGCGGGTCGAGATGTCCGCGATGGAAGACAAGGACATCCACCGCCGCCTCGCCCTCGGCCAGTACGGCACCGACTCCGTACGCCGCATGCTCTCCAGCTCGGTATGGATCGTCAGCGGTCTGATGAGCCTTGGCGCCGCCGCCGTCGTCCTCGCCTCCCTGCACCCTCTCCTCCTGGCTGCGCTTCTGCTCATCGCGGCACCGCGGTGGTGGGGCGCGGTCGTCGTCATGCGCCGTGCCTACGCCTCCCAACACGCCTGGGTCGACCACCGCCGGGCAACTGACGTCCTGCTCTGGCCCATCACCCGGGCCAGCGCGACCCCGGAACTACGGGTCCACGGAGCCGGGCGACTGCTGATCCACGCGCAGGAAGACATGGGCCGCACCGCCGCGGCAGAGAAAGCCCGCCTGGCACGCGCGGAAGCGATGACAGAGATCGTTACGGCCGCCATGTCCGGCACCGCCCGCATCGTCGCCTACGGACTGCTGTGGTGGCTGCTGATCGCCGGCGGCATGCCGCTGGCCGCAGCCGGGACCGCCGTTCTGGCGATCCGCAACGCCACCGGCTACCTCAACCAGATCGTCACCCAGCTCAACCACATGTGCGAGGAGTCGCTGTACCTGACCGACATGAACAACGCCATCCAGCTCGGCGCCCAGCACGCCATCCCCGACCACGGCACCAGCATCGAAGGCGAAGGCGTGGAAGTCGCCCTCCACGACGTCACGTTCCGCTACCCCGGCGCCGAACGAGACGCACTCCACCAGGTATCGCTCACCCTCCCGAAAGGCAAGGTGGTAGCTCTGGTCGGTGAGAACGGCTCGGGCAAGACCACGCTCGCCAGCCTCATCGCCGGCCTCTACCTGCCCGCCACGGGGACGGTCTCCTACAACGGCACCGACGTCCGCGAAGCCAACCGCGAAAGCGTCTTCGACCGGGTCGCCCTGCTCCCGCAGGACGTCGACTGCTGGCCGATGACCGTCCGGGCCAACATCCACATCGGCGACGCCGACCGGCCGCTGGACCAGGAGAAGATCGAAGCCGCAGCCGAACGGGCCGACATCCGCACGGTGGTCGAAGAACTGCCCCACGGCTGGGACTCCATCGCGGTCAAGGACTTCGAACGCGGCGTGCGCCTCTCGGGAGGGCAATGGCAGCGCATCGGGATCTCGCGCGCCGTCTACCGGGAACGCGATCTGCTGATCGTCGACGAGCCGACAGCCGCGCTCGACCCGAAAGCCGAGATCGAGATGTTCGAGTCGCTGCGCTCCTTCACCGACGACGGCATCACCACCGTGCTGCTCATCACCCACCGGCTCGCCGCCACGGCCACCGCGGACGTGATCTACGTCCTCAACCAAGGTCGGCTCCTCGAATCCGGCTCGCACGCCGAGCTGACGGCCATCATCGGCGGCCACTACCGCGAGCTGTACGAACTCCAGGCCGCCCAGTACGGGAACAAAGCCGTACCCGCTTCCAGGAAGGGGCAACCCGCAGACGCCTGATGCCAAGGGGCGGGGGGATACCGCACGTTGGGGCTGATGAGCACCACGCTCTCAGCCTCACCAACACCAAGCTCCACGAACTCGACCAGAACCGACAGGAGAGCGCATCTTGACCGTGATCGTCGGGCTCATCAACGAAGGCCGGGTGCATATCGGCGGGGACTCCGCCGGTATTTCCGGATGCAGGCTCACCGTCCGCAAAGACCCGAAGGTGTTCCTCAACGGACCCTACGTCATGGGCTTTTGCGGAAGCTTTCGCATGGGCCAGCTGTTGCACCACGCCTTCAAGGCACCCAAGCCCAAAGGCAACGACCTTGACGGCTTCATGACGACCCGGTTCGTCGACAAGCTCCTGCAGAAATCCGCCGGTACCCCCGGGTGGACAGCAGCGCCCCTGGTCCTCGCCCGCGCCGAGGCCGCCGACCACCCCGACGACGCCGCACAGCGCGCCCTGGACGTCCTCGACCGCGTACCGCCCGCGCGGCTGCGCTCCACCGCCCGCCGACACCGTCAGGTCGCGGTCGTGGGTATGCCGGCTCCGTTCGCCGGCCCATCCCCGGTAGTCGGCGACGGGTTCCTCCAGGAAGACGGTGAGATCGCTGTCCCAGATCCGGGCGACGACCTCGTTGACGCGAGCGGTCAGACCGGGGCCCGCGGCTCGACGGCACAAACACCCGCCGAGCCTTTACGCCCTCCCTGCATCTACAACTCCAGCCGACCTGCCACTACCCGCCGGAAGCCGGCAGACCCGGTGCCAGTGGCGGTCATTCCGGGCCGCCCTGCCAGGTCACGCGCATCGCCTCCGGCCCCCGGACGTGCGGCCGTTCCTTCCACGTGATGTCGCGGACGGTCAGCTCCGGGGTCCTGGTGAGCAACACCCGCAGTCCCTCCTGGAGTTCGATGCGCCCGAGCTGGGCGCCGGCGCAGTAATGCGCGCCATGACCGAAGGTGAGGTGTCCACCGGGTGGCCGGGTGAAGTCGATCGCGTCGGGGTCCTCGAATCGGGCCGGGTCGTGGTTGGCCGACTCGTTGGCGACGGTCAGGGCTTCGCCCGCGCGCACCAGCGTGCCGCCGACGTTGACATCCTCCCGCGCGTAGCGGACGAACAAGCCGGCACCGGCCGAGGCGTTGTTGCGCAGCAGCTCCTCGACCGCCGCCGGCAGCTCGGCCGGATTCGCACGCAGCCGGTTCCAGAGCACACGGTCGCCCCGCGTGAGAACGTGGACGCAGTTCGGAATCTGGGTGATGATCGTCTCGAACCCGGCCAGCAGCAGGGTGAAGACCAGGTCGATCAGCTCGGTGTCGGTGAGCCGGTCCTCCTCGTCCCGGGCCTGGATCATCGCCGACATCAGGTCGTCGCGGGGACGGGCCCGGCGCTCGGCGATGAACCGCTCGGTGCAGGTGCGCAGGGCACCGAACCGCCGCATCATGTCCTCGGGGCCGACGGCGCTGCCGGGGAGCAGCGCCGCGCTGGTCGACTCGAACGCCTCCCGGTCCGAGGCCGGCACGCCGAGCAGGTCGCACATGGACAGCACGCTGATCTGCTGCGCGTAGTCCACCACGATGTCCATGCCCGGCCCGGCGTTCATCGCCGACGACAGCAGATCGTCCGCCGCCGCGTGCACCGTCGGGCGCTGCGCATCCATACGGGATTTGCTGAGGGCTTGGGCCAACAGCTTGCGCAGCCGGGTGTGTTCGGGGGCATCCAGGGTCATCAGCCGGGCCACGTCCGTCGCCTCATCCTGGCGCGGGTAGTCCCGGCCGGCCGACATCGCGCGGCTGAACCGCGGATCGCCCAGCACCAGCCGGGCGTCCTCGTAGCGGGTGACCAGCCAGGTGGGTTCACCGTAGGCGAACCGCACCCGGAGCAGCCCCTTGCGCTGCCGCAGCTCCCGGAACCGCTCGTTGACCTCGATGCCGCGGCCGTCGTCGAAGGGGAAGTGTTCCAGTGCCTCTGCGGCGTCGGGAAGATCGGGAACGGTCGTCATGCGGGCTGCACCTCCGTCAGCCAGTCGTGCAGGTTCGCTGAGATCATGTCGGCGTGCTGGGACAGAATGGTGAAGTGATCGCCGGGCAGCTTGCGCACGCTGTGCGCCAGTTCGGCCGGGAACGGGTGGTCCTCCGAGCTGGTGGGCATGCCCGCGACGACCTCGCTGGCGAGCAGGTGCAGGATCGGTGCCTCCAGCGGGCCGGGCCGCCAGCCGTTGAAGATCCTGCTGTAGCCGCCCATCGCCGCGATCTGGCCGCTGGTGGTCACGGTCCGGTCGGGACGGTCGAGCGACATGCCCATGAGGTCACGTCGTCGGATCTGCTCGCGCATGAACTCGCTGCGGGTCTCGGTCTGTTCCATTTCCTCCTCCGGCAGGTAGGAGTCCAGCAGCAGCAGCGCGGTGACGGGGACGCCGGTCTGCTCCAGATGCGCGGCCAGGTCGTGCGCCAGCCAGCCGCCCGAGGAGTAGCCCGCGATGATCAACGGGGTGCCGGCCAGCTCACGGCGCAGCGGTTTCGCCAGCATCCGCATCAGGGCGGCACGGTCGGCGGGCAGCGGAGCCTCACCCGCGAATCCGGGCGACCACAGCGACCACACGTCGGACGCGGGGTCCAGCCCGGTGTGCAGGTAGGAGTAGGGCAGGTCCAGGTTGGGGAAGATCGGCGGGGTGAGGCCGACGATCGTGGGGCCACCCGCGCCCACCCCCACCCGGCGCAGTTCGGCGAGATCGCGCGGATCGTCCTGGTCGAACGTGTCGCGGGTCTCGGAGGCCGCGCGGGCCAGTCGGAGGGCGACGTTGATCCGGCCGGTGCGGATCGCCCGGATGTAGAACGAGGCCAGGCTGCCGTCGCTTTCGTCGGCGTTCTCGGGCGCCGGGTCCACCGGCCCGGTGCCGGATTCCGGGACCTTGTTCCCGGACCGGGTGGTCCCCCCGATCTCGTCGAGCGTGCCCTCCTCGGCGCGGGCGGCCAGCTTTTCCAGTAGGCGCTCGGTGAGGTCGACCACCGTGGGGTAGTTCAGCACGTCGGCGAGTTCGATCTCCACACCGGCATCGGTGGTGAGTTGATCGCGCAGATCCTCCGCGCCCAGCGAGTCCATCCCGAGATCGCGGAACGTGTCCTCGGCGTCGACCTGGTCGTCCGGTTTGTTGCCCAGCGCCCGGTTCAGGCACTCACGAATCAGCGTCTCGACGTGGCCGTTGCGCTCCTGCTCGGGCAGTGCCCACAGCAGAGCCGCGGGCGAGCGCCGATCGGGCTCGCGCGTCCCGGGGTCGTCGGAGATCAGCAGCGGCATGGTCCACTCGCGCTCGATCCAGTACCGGCTGCGCTGGAAAGCGTAGCCGGGCAACGGGATACGCCGCGCACCGGCGCCGGCCAGGACGGCACGCCAGTCCACCGCCGCGCCCATCACGTGCGCGCGGCCCAGTGCGCGCACGATCGCCTCCGAACCGGTCACCGCGCTTTCCGTCTCCTCCGGCACGGTCAGCACGGCGGGACCGTCGGACAGCGCGGCGGCGATGCCCGCGGTGTCCCCACCGAACACGAGCAGCAGTCGATGGCCGTCGGCCCGCAGCTCGCGGGCAGCCAGGCCGGATTCGGCGGCCGGCACCGTGCGGTAGTCGTCCTCGGCCGGACGGTCCCGCAGCCAGCGGCCGGTGTCCCCGCACAGCACCGGCACACCGGGCGCGGGGGGCGGGACATCCACGGCGTCGGGTTCAACGCCTGCGGGACACCCGGACGCGATCCGCAGCGCCGAGGACAGGGACAGCCACCCGACCGCCCAGGACGCGGCCAGCCGGCCGGATCCATGTCCCGCCAACGCCGCCGGGCGCACCCCGGACGCGCACCACGTTCGTGTCACGCCGGTCAGCACGGCCAGCGTGGCCGGGGCCAACACGTCCGGCCGGTCCAGTGGTGGCACGTCCGGGTCGCCGCGAAGCACGTCCGTCAGAGACCAGCCGACCAGCCCGGCCAGCGTGGCCGCACATGCGGAGAGGTGCTCGGCGAACGGCTCGGCGTCGGCGTACTGCGTGGCCAACGCGCGCACCACGGCCGGGGTGCACTCGTGTGGGTACACGAACGCGGTGGTGCCGTTCCGCACGGCGGTGCCGGAGACCGCCACTGTGGCGCTCCCGGTGTCGTTCCGGCCCGTGCTCAGCGCGGTCAGGCCCGCGGCGAGGTCGGCCGGGCGGGAGCCGAACACCACCGCGCGGTGCGGCAGGTGCGCCCGGGTGGTGGCCAGCGACCACGACAGGTCCAGCAGATCCGGGCGCGCCCGGTCGAGGTACTCGTGCAGCGCGGCCGCCTGCGCGGACAGCGCCTGTTCGGTCCTGCCCGACAGGGTCCAGGCCAGCAGGGGCGGGACGGCCCGGTCGGCGGGCTCGGCGTCCGGGTCGGGCCCTGGGTCCTCCAGGATCACGTGGGCATTGGTGCCGCCGACTCCGAACGCGGACACGCCCGCCCGCCGGGGACGCCCGTCGCGCGGCCACGGGACTGCGCTGGTGAGCAGTTCGACCCCGCCCTGCGCCCAGTCGACCCGGGGGGTCGCCGTGCCGATGTGCAGGGTCCTGGGCAGCGTGCTGTGCCGCATGGCCAGCACCATCTTCACCACGCCGGCGACTCCGGCTGCGGCCTGGGTGTGGGCGAGGTTCGACTTCACCGCGCCGACCAGCAGCGGCGGCCGGTCGCCGCGGTGGCGGCCGTACCCGGCCAACAGCGCCTGCGCCTCGATCGGGTCGCCGAGCGCGGTGCCCGTGCCGTGCGCCTCCACCGCGTCGACGTCCGCGGGCGACAGGCCGGCCGAAGCGAGCGCGTCGGCGATCACCTGTTGCTGCGCGGTTCCGTTCGGGGCGGTCAGCCCGGAGGAGGTGCCATCGGAGTTGATCGCCGATCCGCGCAGCAGCGCGAGCACCGGGTGGTGGTTGCGACGTGCGTCGGAAAGCTTCTCCAGCACCAGCATCCCGGCACCCTCGCCCCACGCGGTGCCGTCGGCGGCCGAGGAGAAGGGCTTGCACCGTCCGTCCGGCGCCAAGGCGCGTTGCCGGGCGTAGTCGATGAACAGCAGCGGGCTGGACAGGACGGTCACCCCGCCCGCGAGCGCCAGGGTGCACTCGCCCGCGCGCAGCGACTGCACGGCCAGGTGGATCCCGACCAGGGACGAGGAACAGGCGGTGTCCACCGTGAGCACGGGCCCCTGCAGGCCGAACACATAGGCCAGCCGGCCGGAGGTCACGCTGCCCGCGTTGCCGATGGAGAGCTGGCCCAGCATGTCCTCGGGCATCTCGCGGACCGCCGTGGCGTAGTCCGCGTTGGACAGTCCGAGGAACACGCCGGTGCGGCTGCCGCGCAGCCCGGCCGGATCGATACCGGCGGACTCCAGCGCCTGCCAGGTGACCTCCAGCGCGATCCGCTGCTGCGGGTCCATGCTGAGCGCCTCGCGCGGCGAAATGCCGAAGAACTCGGCATCGAAGTCGGCCGCGTCGTCGAGGAAGGCACCGTGCCGGACGTAGGAGCGGCCCGGCGTGCCCGGTTCCGGGTGGTAGATCTGGTCCTCGGTCCAGCCGCGGCCGGCCGGGAATCCGGTGATCACGTCCCGCTCCGCGGCGAGCAGTTCCCACAGCTGCTCCGGCGAGCCGACCCCACCGCCGAACCGGCAGCCCATGCCGACCACGGCCACCGGGTCGTCGACGGGGTTCTCCAGCTCCCGCACCCGCTCCCGGGTGCGCTGGAGTTCCGCGGTGACCCGCTGGAAGTACTTGACGAGCTTCGGATCCTCGCCCACAGCTTTCGATTCCTCTCCGGTCGGCCGGGCGGCCCCGGCTGCTGGTTCACGCATCGCCGAGTTCCCGGTCCACGAAGGCGTAGAGCTGGTCCACGGAGGCCGAGCTCAGCTCGTCCGCCCCGAGCCCCGGCTCGCCGTCCAGCACGCGCAGCGCCGCCCGCAGTTGTCCGCGCAGCGCGTCGCGCTGCGCGTTCTCGCCGGCCAGCGCCTCCTCGACCGCCTGCGCGAGTCCGGAGAGCCGGTCCGGGCCGCGCTCGGCAGGGCCGTCCGCCGGTTCCTCCGTGCCGGCGGCATCCGGTGCGACCTCCGTTCCGAGGTACGCCGCGAGGATGGCCGGAGTGGGGTGGTCGAACACCAATGTGGCGGGCAGGTTCAGACCCGTGGCGGTGTTGAGCCGGTTGCGCAGCTCGACCGAACTCAGTGAGTCGAATCCGAGGTCTCCGAACGGACCGTCCGCGGGTACCCCGTCCGCCGACGGGTGGCCGAGCACGGCCGCGATGTGACCGAGCACCAGGTTGAGGAGCTGCCGGTCCCGTTCGGTGGGGCTCAGCCTGCCCAGCCTGCGGGCCAGGTCCGCCGGGGACTCGGCGGGCGCGGCGGACCGCGCGGAGCGCCGGCGGCGGGCCGGGCGCACCAGATCGCGCAGCAACGGCGGAATGCCCTCCTCTCCCAGACCGGCCACGGTGACCAGATCCAGCCCGATGGGCACCAGGTGGACCCTGTCCGAGCCCGTCGCGGTGTCCCAGAGGGCCAGGCCCTGCGCGACGGTCAGTGCGCGGATCCCGGTGCGGTCCATGCGGGCCCGGTCCGCGGCGGCCAGCCCGCCGCCCATCCCGCCGGTCGTGCTGGTCCCGCTGTCCGGCGCCCACAGGCCCCAGCCCAGCGAGCGGGCCGGGAGCCCGGCGGCGGCCCGCTGGTTCATGAGCGCGTCCAGGAAGGCGTTCGCCGCGGCGTAGGCCCCCTGGCCCGCGGTGCCGAACACGCCGGCGGCGGAGGAGAAACATGTGAACCCGGCCAGATCGAGTTCCCGGGTCAACTCGTGCAGGTGCCAGGCCCCGTCGACCTTCGGCGCCAGCACGTTCTCCATTTGCCCATCGGTCAGCGACTCCACCATGCCGTCGTCCAGCACACCGGCTGCATGGATCACAGCGGTGAGCGGGTGTGCCGCGGGCACCTCGGCCAGCACCCGGGCCACGTCGTCCCGCCGGGCGACGTCGCCGCGCGCCAGCTCGGCGTGCGCGCCGAGCTCGCGGAGTTCGGCGACCAGTTCCGCGGCGCCGGGGCTTTCCGCGCCACGGCGCGAGAGGAGCAGCAGCCTGCGGGCGCCCCGGCTTGCCAGATGCCGGGCCAGCGTGCGGCCCAGCGACCCGAGTCCACCGGTGATCAGCACGGTGCCGTCGGGGTCGGGCGTGCGGGCGGCCGAGCCGCCGTCGCTCTGCGCCGGGCTGTCGTCGCGGTGCAGCCGGGGTACCAGCAGCTCGCCTGCGCGCAGCGCCACTTGGGGCTCACGGGCCGCGGTCGCGACGGCGACCGCGTCGCGCAACGCGGTGTCGGTCGGCTCGTCGACGTCGACCAGCAGGAGGCGACCGGGGTACTCGTTCTGTGCCGAGCGGGCCAGCCCGTAGGCCGCGGAGAGTGCCAGGTCGGGTTCGTCGCCCGCGCGCACGCCGAGCGCGCGCTCGGTGCAGACCACCAGCAGCGAACCGGCGAACCGCTGGTCGGTGAGCCACACGCGCAGGTGCCCGGTCAGCTCGGTGAGCGCGGCGCGGACCCGTGCGGTGACGTCGTCCCCGGCAGGGCGGGCCGGGCGGAGCACCACCACCGGCGGCACCGGGTCCCCCGCGTCCGCCAGCGTCGCGAGGTCGAGCCGACCGGTCCCAGGGTCGTGCCACGCACCGGAATCGTCCACTGCGGAGGGCCGGCGCACGGGCACCCAGTCCTGTGCAAGCAGTTCCGCGCCGTCCTCGGCCGGTCCCAGCAGGTAGGACTCATCAGCGGGCAGCGGCCGGAACACCAGGGAGTCCACCGTGGCCACGGTGGCACCGGTCTCGTCCGCCAGCGTGATCGCCACGTCACCGTTCCTGCCGGTGGCGTGCACCCGCACCATCGAGGCTCCGGCCCGGAACAGCGACAGCCCCGACCACGAGAACGGCATCGAGCCGTTGCCCTCGTCGATCCCGTCCAGCTGCGGGCCGAGACCGACCGCGTGCAGTGCCGCGTCCAGCAGCGCCGGATGCAGGCTGTAGCGCTTCGCGTCCCCCGCCGCTTCGGCGGGGAGGGCGACCTCGGCGAACATCTCCGAGCTCCCGTCGGGGTGGTCGCGTTGCCACAGGGTCCGCAGACCTCGGAACGCGCCCTCGTAGCGGAAGTGCCTGCCCTCCACCACCTCGTCATAGACGTCCGCGACCGGTATCTCCCGCACATCCCGCGGCGGCCAGTGCGCAAGAGCCGTGCCCGGCGTCGCGGTGCGGACACCCAGGTAGCCGAAGGCGTGTGACCGCCATGGGCCCGGCTCGGCCTGGCCCACGCCCTCCGGCCGGGAGTACACCCGCACCGGGCGGCGGCCGGTCTCCTCGGTGTTGCCCACCACCACCTGCACCGACACCCCGCCGTGCTCCGGCAGGACCAGCGGTGCCTCGACGGTCAGCTGTTCGAGCAGGTCGCAGCCGACGTGCTCGCCCGCGGCCAGCGCCAGTTCCACGAAGCCGGTGCCGGCCAGCAGGGGGATGCCGCGCACCCGGTGGCCCCCCAGCCAGGAGTGCGACTGCAGGGACAGCCTGCCGGTGAGCAGCACGCCGTCGCCCTCGGCCGCGGACAGCATGGCGCCCAGCAGCGGGTGGCCCACCGGGAGCAGCCCGGTGGAACGCAGGTTCAGCCCATTCCCGTCCGGCACCAGCCAGTACCTCTCGTGCTGGAACGCGTAGGCGGGCAGGTCCGCCGTCCTGGCGGGTGCGGCGGGCAGCACGGCGGGCCAGTCCACCTCCACGCCTTGCGTGTGCAGCGCGCCGAGGGCGAGCAGCACGTCCTTGGTCTCGTCACGATCGGCCCCGCGCAGGGTGGGCACCACCGCCTCGTCCGGCCCGGCATCCCGCCCGGCCAGCGCGGAAAGCACCGCGCCCGGTCCCAGTTCGAGCAGGACGCGTGCACCGGCCTCGCGTGCGGTGCGCAGCCCGTCGTGGAACCGCACCGCCTGCCGGACGTGCGCGGTCCAGTACGCCGGCGAGCGCAGCTGCTCCGCCGTGGCCAGCTCGCCGGTGAGGTTGGAGATCACCGGGATTTCCGGATCGTGCGTCGTCAACCCGGCCAGAACCGTGCCGAACTCGGCCAGCATCGGCTCCATCAGCGGCGAGTGGAACGCGTGGCTGACCCGCAGCCTCCGGGTCCGCCGTCCCCGGCCCGCCCAGTCGGCCTCCAGCTCCGTGATGTCTTCGTCCGCGCCGGAGACGACGACCGTGTCCGAGGCGTTCACCGCTGCGACGGACACCCGCCGCGCGCGCCCCGCCAGCCAGGGGGCCAGGTCCTGCTCGGTGCCCTGCACGGACAGCATCGCGCCGCCCTCGGGCAGCGCGGCCATCAGGCGGCCTCTGGCGGCCACCAGCCGGACCGCGTCCGGCAGCGACCACACCCCGGCCACGTGCGCCGCGCTGATCTCCCCGATCGAATGTCCCAGCAGCAGGTCCGGGCGCACACCCCAGGAGTGCATCAGCCGGAACAGCGCGACCTCCACCGCGAACAGGGCTGCCTGGGCGTAGTCGGTGCGGTCGAGCAGGTCCGGTTCGCCGTCGAGCACGGTCCGCAGCGGACTCTCCAGCTCCCGGTCGAACAGCTCGCACACCTCGTCGAACGCCTCGGCGAACGCCGGGAAGGAGGCGGCGAGCTGCCGCCCCATGCCGGGCCGCTGCGCGCCCTGGCCGGTGAACAGCATGCACATCCCGCCGCCGGCCGCAGCGCCCACCGCCACATCGGGGACCAGGCCGGTGTCGAGGTGGCCGCGCAGCGCGGAGGTGAGTTCGGCCCGGTCCCGGCCGGGCACTGCCAGCCGGTGGCGGAAGTGGGTGCGGCGGGTGGCCAATGCGTGCGCCAGCCCCTCGGCGGAGGGAGCATCGCCGGACTCGGCGAAAGCCAGCAGCCGGGTCGCCTGGGCGCGCAGCGCGTCCTCGGTCCGGCCCGACACCGTCCACACCAGACCGGCGGACGGCTCGCCGGGCTCCGGCGCCTCCGGCTCGACGTGCTGTTCCAGCACGACATGGGCGTTGGTGCCGCTGATCCCGAAGGAGGAGACGGCGGCGCGGCGCACTCGGCCGGTCTCCGGCCAGGGCATCGCATCGGCGAGCACGCTGACCCCGTCCACTCCCCAGTCCACCTTCGGGGTGGGGCTGTCCACGTGCAGCGTCTTCGGCGCGAGACCGTGCCGCATCGCCATGATCATCTTGATGATGCCGGCCACGCCGGCCGCGGCCTGTGTATGCCCGATGTTGGACTTCAGCGAGCCCAGCAGCAGCGGCCGGCCGGGCGGCCGGTTCCGGCCATAGGTCGCTACCAGCGCGGTGCCCTCCACCGGGTCGCCGAGCGGGGTGCCGGTGCCGTGCGCCTCGACCACGTCGACGTCCTGGGTGGACAGTCCGGCGTCGGCGAGCGCGGTACGGATCACCTCCTGCTGGGCGGTGCCGTTGGGTGCGGAGAGCCCGTTGCTGGTGCCGTCGGAGTTGACCGCCGAGCCGCGCAGCACCGCGAGCACCTGATGGCCGTGCCGCTGCGCGTCGGACAGCCGCTCCAGTACCAGGAGACCCGCCCCCTCGGCCCAGATCGAGCCGTTCGCCCCGGCCGCGAACGCCTTGATCCGGGCGTCCCGGGAGGTGACGCCCTGGCCGCAGAACTCGACGAACGTCTCCGGAGTGCTCAGCACCGTCACACCGCCCGCCAGCGCGATCGGGCACTCGCCGGCGCGCAGGGCCCGCATCGCGAGGTGGGTGGCGACCAGGGAGGACGAGCAGGCGGTGTCCACGGTGAGGGCCGGGCCGTGGAAGCCCAGGGCGTAGCTGATCCGGCCCGAGATCACACTCATGGTGTTGCCGGTGATGCCGTACTGGGAGAACTGGTCGGTGCCTTGCCAGAGCATCTCGTAGTCGTTGCTGGACGCGCCGACGAAAACCCCGGCCCGCTCGCCCACCAGCGAGTCCGGCAGGATGCCCGCGGACTCCAATGCCTCCCAGGCCAGCTCCAGCACCAACCGCTGCTGCGGGTCCATCACCAGCGCCTCGCGCGGGGAGATCCCGAAGAACGCGGGGTCGAAATCGCCCGCCCCGCTGAGGAAGCCGCCCTCGCGCACGTAGGACCGTCGCGCCTGCTGGGACTCCGGATCGGCGTCGTAGAGCTCCTCGATCGGCCAGTGCCGGTCCCCGGGAAAGGCCGAAATGGCGTCCGTGCCCGCAGCCACCAGGTCCCACAGCTGGGCAGGCGAGGCCACGTCGCCGGGCAGCCGGCACGACATGCCGACCACCGCGATCGGCTCGGCGGACCGCTCGGTTGCGTCACGCAACTGCTCCCGGGTGCGTAACAGATCGGTGGTAACCCTTTTCAGATATTGCCGGAGCGTGCTGATTTCATCGGGCATGAACGACTCCCTGCGACGGATGGCCGGTCAGAGTTGGAAGGTGATGCGTTCGGTGTCGAGGCCGCGGACGACCACGTGCCTGCGGTAGCTCAGTGAGTCCTCGTGCACGTGGAAGCCGCGCAGCCGGCGGGCCAGCTCACCGAACACGATTTCCGCCTCCAGCCGGGCCAGGCTGCTGCCGAGGCAGTAGTGCGCGCCGGCGCCGAAGGCGAGGTTCATCACGGCCGGCTTCCGGTCCACGATGAACCGACCCGCCCTCGGGTGCACCCGCTCGTCCCGGTTGCCGGACGCGAGGACGAGGGTGACCACCGAACCCTCGGGGATGTCGAGGCCGTTGATCCGGTCGGACCGCAGCGCGACACGGCCGGTCAGCATGATCGGGCAGTCGTAGCGCAGCGCCTCGCTGACCACGTCGCCGACGATCGCCGGGTCCTGCCGGAGCAGTTGGAACTGCTCCGGGTGGCGCGACATCGCGAGCAGGCCGTTGGTGATCAGGTTCGTGGTGGACTCGTGGGCCGCGGTGAAGACGGTCACCACGACGTTCGTCACCTCACGCCGGCTCAGCCCGCGCCCGTCCTCCTGCGTGGAGAGCAGGCTGGAGATGAGGTCCTCGCCGGGGTTGCGGCGGCGCTTGTGGATGAGGTCCGCGAAGTAGCCGTGCAGTTCGGTGGTGGTGCGGATGATGCGGACGAGTTCCTCGCGGTCGAACATCGCGGCGGAGTGGAAGCTGGCCACCAGCGTGGGCAGCTCCGTGGACAGCGCCATGTCGCTGGACCACTCCCGCAGCATCGGGATGTCCTCGCCCGGGATGCCCAGGAGCGTCGCGATGACCCGCAGCGAGAGCACCGCGGCCAGGTCCTGCACGCCGTCGAACTCGCCGTCGGCCAGGCAGTCGCGGAGCAGTTCGTCCACGATCTCGCGAATCCACGGTTCGAAGCGCGCGGTGATCCGTGGCGTGAATGCCTTGCTGACCAGGTTCCGCTGCCGCCCGTGTCCGGGATCGTCCATGAAGAAGATCGAGTTGAGCACCGGCTCGTCGCCGCGGTCGCCGAAGAGTTCCCGCATCCCCGGCGCGTTGAACGTGTCACTGCCCATGGTCGTGTGGCTCTTGAGCACCGCCATGCAGTTGTCGTGGTCGCTCAGCAGCAGGGAACCGTCCGACGTCCACATCGGACCTTGCTCTCGCCACCGCTCGAACAACGGGTAGGGGTTCGCGAGCACCTCCCGGTCGAGCAGGGCGTGCAGCGGGTTGTCCAGCACGGTGGCCGGTGGGCGGCTTGGCACTGACATGGGCTAACTCCTCTCCGTGGCACGGCCGACCGTGCGACCGGTGTCCGGTTCCGCGTCGTCGAGCACTCCGTCGATCAGCGTGAACATCTCGTCGTCCGTGGCGCCGCTCAGGTCGGGCACCGCGGCCCGCTCATCGGCGGTGCCGTCTTCCTGGCTGCGCAGCAGCCGCCGCAGTGTCGTAGTGATCACCTCGGGGACGGGCACGGACGGAGGCCGCCGGAGCAGGGCCGCCTCCAGCTCCCTCAGGCGGTCCAGCACGGCCCGTTCGGCCGGGTCGCCCTCGTCGACACCGAGCGCGTCGCCGAGGTACCGGGCCAGCGCGGCGGCGGTGGGATGGTCGTAGACCGCGGAGGCCGCCAGCGGCACTCCGGTGTCCGCGCCGAGCAGGTTGCGCAGCCGGACCCCGGCCAGCGAGTCCAGGCCCAGTTCCTGGAACGGCCGGTGCGCGTCCAGGTTTCCGGCCGGCCGGCCCGACACGACGGCGACCCGGGCGGTGACCAGCTCCAGCAGCACCGACGACCGCTGCTGCGGCGCGGTGGCCGCCAGCCGTTCCCGCAACGCGCTCGCGGGTTCGGGCCCGGTGTCCGCGCCCACACCTGGCAGTCCGGAGCACAGGCGCCCTGGCCGTGCGGCGGCGAACCGCGGCCAGTCCACGGCACCGACCACGTACTGCGCCGCACCGCCGGACAGTGCCCGCTCCAGCGCGTCCAGCGCCCGGCCGGCGGGCATCGGCGTGGCGCCGCTGTCCGACCGCGAGCCGACGGGCCAGGACGTGGTCATCCCGGTGTCCAGCCAGGGGCCCCAGGCCAGGCTCGTCGCGGGCAGGCCGTCGGCCTGTCGATGGGCTGCCAGCGCTTCCACGACGGCGTTGGCCGCGGCGTAGTTGCCCTGTCCCGGCGAGCCTGCGGTGCCGGCCAGCGAGGAGCACAGCACGAAGAAGCGCAGCGGATGGCCGGCGGTCAGCTCGTGCAGGAACCGCGCGCCGTCCGCCTTCGCCGCGAACACCCGCGCCAGCCGGGCCTCGGACAGCGCCTCCAGCACCCCGTCGTCGAGCACCCCGGCGGCGTGCACCACACCGGTGAGCGACCGCCCGGCGAGCAGCCCGGCCAGCGCCTCGCGGTCCGCCACATCGCAGCCGGCGATTTCGACCTCGGTGCCCAGCGCGGTGAGTTCGGCGCGCAGTTCCGTCGCGCCAGGGGTGTCCGCGCCCCGGCGGCCGACCAGCAGCAGGCGGTCCGCGCCCCGGGCCGCCAGCCGGCGGGCGACGTGCGCGCCGATGCCGCCCAGCCCCCCGGTGATCAGCACGGTGCCGATGGGCTCCGTCGTGGCGGGTTCGGTGCGGGGCACCGGGACCAGTCGCCTGGCGTACAGCCGCCCGTCCCGGATCGCGATCTCGTCTCCGGCGGCCAGCGCGGCGGGCAGCGCGGCCAGGTCCCCCGCGGCCGGTCGCAGCGGCAGGTCCACCAAGCCGCCGTGCAGCCGGGGCGCTTCCATGCCCGCGACCCGGGCCAACCCGCACACGGCGGCCTGCTCCGGATTCGCCACGGTGTCCGCGGGGTCGGCCCGTACGGCGCCGCTGGTGATCGACCACAGGGGCGTATCCGCGCCTCTGGACAGCAGCGCCCGCAGCAGCGCCAGGGTGGCGGCCAGGCCGGTCGGCACCCGCGGCGTGTCCGAGCCCTCGGCCATCGCCAGGAGGGACACGATGCCGCCGCCCGGCAGGTCGGGCAGCAGCCGGTCCCAGTGCTCGCTGTCCACGGCGTCGCCGCGCACGGTGCGGGTCCCTTCGCCCAGCACGCCCGCCACGTCCTTGGTGAGCCGGTCCCAGTCCGCGCCCGGCGGAGCCACCACCAGCCACGGCCCCGGCGCGTCGGCGACCGGGCCGGGGACGGGCAGCAGCGGCCACTCGACACCGTGCAGCAGAGGGTCGGCGGGGGCCCCGTCGTCGTCGGGCAGCCAGAACCGCTGCCGGGTGAACGCGTAGCCGGGCAGTGGCACCGCCCGCCCGCCCGCGCACCAGGCCGCCCAGTCCACGTCGACCCCCCGGGTGTGCGCGGTCGCCAACGCCGTCAGCAGGCCGTGCACCTCGTCGGCGTCCTGCCGTAGCACCGGCAGGAAACCGTCCCCGCCCAGCGCCTCCTGGCCGAGCGTGCTGAGCGTCGCGCCCGGTCCCAGCTCCAGGTAGGTGCTGGTGCCCGCCGCGTCCAGAGCGCGCAGGCAGTCGTGGAAGCGCACCGGTTCCCGCATATGCCGGACCCAGTACTCCGGGTCGCAAAGCTCTTCGGTGACCCGTGCGCCGGTCACCGAGGACACGACCGGAATCGCCGGTGTCCGGAAGTCCACTCCGGCCAGCACCTCCCGGAAGGGGTCCAGAACCGGGTCCATGTGGTGGGAGTGAAACGCGTGCCGCACCGCCAGGCGGTGCACGTGGGCCACCCGCTGCGAGATCTCCCGCACCGCGTCCGCGTCCCCGGCGAGCACCACCGAGGCGGGCCCGTTCACCGCGGCCAGCGCCACCCGGTCCTCGCGGCCGCGCAGCAGTTCCGGCACGTCGGCTTCCGGTATCTGGACCGCCACCATCGCGCCCTCGCCACCGAGTTCGCGCATCAGCCGCCCGCGCGCGGCCACCAGGGTGCAGGCGTCGGCCAGCGAGAACACGCCCGCGGCGTGCGCTGCGGCGAGTTCGCCGACCGAGTGCCCGGCCACCGCGTCCGGCCGCACCCCCATCGTGGTGAGCAGCCGGAACACCGCCACCTGAACCGCGAACACCGCGGCCTGCGCATGGTCGGTGCGTTCACCGGGTCCGTCCCGGAGGATCTCGGCGAGCGGCCGGTCCAGCAGCGGGTCCAGCTCGGCGGCGATCTCCTGGAGGGCCGCCGCGAACACCGGTACCCGGTCTCGGAGCGACGTGGCCATGTCCGCGTACTGCACGCCCTGGCCGGGGAACAGGAACGCGGTCGCGCCGTCGGCCGCCACTCCGGTACTGCCGGTCCCGGCTCGCAGCGCGGCGGTCAGCTCGCCGGTGCTCGTGCCGAGCACGACTGTGCGGGCACGCAGCCGGGCCCGCGTGGTGGCCAGCGAGTAGGCCACGTCCAGCGCGGACGGCGAGCCGTTCCCGTCCTCGTCGGTCAGTCGGCGGAGCAGGGCCTCGGCCTGCGCGGGCAGCGCCTCCGGGGTGGCTGCGGAGAGCACCCACGGGATCAGCGGCGGAGCCGCGGCGGTCGCCGGCTCCGGTTCGGGCTCGGGCTCGGGTTCCTCCAGGATCACGTGCGCGTTGGTGCCGCTGAGGCTGAACGAGGACACCGCCGCCCGGCGCGGTCGGCCCACGCGCGGCCAGTCCATCGGCTCGTCGAGCAACTGCACCGCGCCGTCGTCCCAGTTCACGTGCGGGCTCGGGGCATTCAAGTGCAGGGTCCGGGGCAACCGGCCGTGCCGCATGGCCAGCGCCATCTTGAGCACACCCGCCAAGCCCGCCGCGGCCTGGGTGTGCCCGAGGTTGGACTTCGCGGACCCGACCAGCACGGGCCGCGCCCGGTCCTGCCCGTAGGTCGCCAGCAGCGCGGTGGCCTCGATCGGGTCGCCGAGTGGGGTTCCGGTGCCGTGCGCCTCCACCGCGTCCACCTCGCCGGGCGCCAGGCCCGCGACGGCCAGCGCGTCCCGGATCACCCGCTGCTGGGCCGATCCGTTCGGCGCGGTCAGCCCGTTGGACGCGCCGTCGGAGTTGAGTGCCGAGCCGCGCAGCACGGCGAGCACCCGGTGGCCCCGTTCGCGCGCGGTGGAAAGCCGCTCCATCACCAGCAGGCCGGCGCCCTCGCTCCACGCGGTGCCCTCCGCGGCCGCGTCGAACGGTTTGCACCGGCCATCCGGGGCGAGCACCCCCACCTGGGAGAACTCCACGAACAGCGTCGGCGTGGTAAGCACCGTGATGCCACCCGCCAGCGCGACCGTGCACTCACCGGCCCGCAGCGCCTGCGCAGCCTGGTGCATCGCCACCAGCGCGGAGGAACACGCCGTGTCCACCGTGATCGCCGGGCCGTGGAAACCGAACGTGTAGGCCAGCCGCCCCGACGCGACGCTGCCCGCGTTGCCGATCGAGACGTCGCCGGTGAGGTCCTCGGGCGTCCGGTGCGCGTGGCGCGCATAGTCGTTGCCCATCAGCCCGAGGTAGACACCGGTGCGGGTGCCCCGCAACGCGCTCGGGTCGATCCCGGCGTCCTCCAGCGCGTGCCAGGCCAGTTCCAGCAGGATGCGCTGCTGTGGGTCCATCGAGACCGCCTCGGCCGGGGCGACGCCGAAGAAGCCGTTGTCGAACTCGGCGATCCCGTCCAGGAAGCCGCCATGCCGCACGTAGCTGCGCCCGCCACGGCCCGGCTCCGGGTGGTAGACCTCGTCCAGGTTCCAGCCGCGATCCGCCGGGAACTCGGTGATCGCGTCCCGCCCGGCGGCCAGCAACTCCCACAGCTCGTCCATGGTGGACACCCCGCCGGGAAAGCGGCAGCTCGCGCCGACCAGCACCACCGGGTCGTCCATGTCGTGCGGGCCGGGCCCGGCGACCGGTGTCCGGCCGCCGGGTACCGCGCTGGGGAGCTGCCCGGACAGGTACCCGGCCAGGGCCGTGGGGGTGGGGTGGTCGAACACCGCGGTCGCAGGGAGCCGCACCCCGGTCGCGGCGGTGAGCCGGTTGCGCAGCTCCACCCCGGACAGCGAGTCGAAGCCGATATCGCGGAACGCCCGCGCCGGGTCCACCCGGCGCTCCACGCCGAGCACGGAGCCCACCGTGGCCAGCACGAGATCGAGCACCGACCGCTCGCCACCGGAGACGAACACGGGCGCCGCGGCCACGGAGGCCGGCCGGGCCGCGCTCCGCCGGACGCCGAGCAGCCCGGCCCACACCGGGGCCCGCTCCGGGCCTGCCGCACGCACGTTGGCCAGGTCGAAACGGGCGGGCACGGTGCACGCCAGGTCGGTGCCCAGCGCCGCGTCGAACAGTGCTAGCCCGTGCTCGCGGGACATCGGCACGAGCCCGCTTCGCCGCAGCCGGGCCCGGTCGGTGTCGCCCAGCCGCCCGGTCATGCCGGTGTCCTGCGCCCAAAGTCCCCACGCCATCGACGAAGCGGGCAGTCCCCGCGAGCGGCGGTGCTGCGCCAGCCCGTCCAGCCACGCGTTGGCGGCCGCGTAATTCGCCTGCCCCGGCGTGCCGAGGACACCGGCTACGGAGGAGAACAGCACGAACGCGGCCAGGTCGAGGTGTTCGGTCAGTTCGTGCAGGTTGCGCGCACCCTCGACTTTCGGTCGCAGCACCGCGTTCAGCCGTTCGGCGGTGAGGGAGCGCACCGTGCCGTCGTCCAGCACCCCGGCGGCGTGGATCACCGCGGTCAGCGGGTGGTGCGCGGGGATCGCCGCCAGCAGCTCGGCGAGGGCGGCCCGGTCGGCGACGTCGCACGCCACGACCGTGATCTCGGCGGTGCCGGTCAGGTCTTCAAGACCGGACTCGAGCGCCGCCGCGCCGCCGCGCCGCCCCGCCAACACCAGGTGCCGCACCCCGTGTTCGGTGACCAGGTGCCGGGCCAGCTCCCGGCCGAGTACGCCGGTCCCGCCGGTGATCAACACCGTGCCTCCGGCGAGGGCGGGCCGGTCCCCCGTCCGCGTTACCCGAGCCAGCCGCGGCGCGAACGCCTGCCCGCCGCGGATGGCGATCTCCGGCTCACCGGTGCCCAACGCCAGCTCCAGGGCGGAGTCGGCGTCCTCGGGGTCGCCAGGGCGGTCCAGGTCGACCAGCACGAACCGGCCGGGATGCTCGGTGCGTGCCGTGCGGACCAAGCCCCAGGCCGCCGCGGCGTCGGGGTCCTGGTCGTCCTCCGGGGCGATCGCGACCGCACCACGGGTCCGCACGATCAGGGGCCCGTCCGCCGCCCCCTCGTCATCGGTGCCCAAAAACTCGCGGACCCGCGCCAGTGCTTCCTCAGGCCCGGCCACGTCCACGACCGGCGCATCCACGATCGCCGGGGCGGGCCGCCGCGCAACCGGCACCCAGTCCAGCCGGTGCAGCGCCCGGTCCACGCCCGCCGTCCCCGACCGCACAGGCCCCACGGGCCGGAGCGCGAGCGCGCTGATCGTGGCCACCGCTTCCCCCGCCGCGTCGGCGAGCGCCACGGCGAACGAGTCGTTGCCCTGCGGAGTCAGCCGCACCCGCAATGCTGTGGCCCCGACCGCATGGAGTGCGACCCCGCTCCAGGAGAACGGCAACCTCACCGGCGCGTCCCCCGCATCCAGCAGCAGCGGGTGCAATGCGGCGTCGAGCAGGGCCGGGTGCAGGCCGAACCGTCCGGGATCGACGGGCAGTTCGACCTCGGCCCAGCGCTCCGCTCCGAGCCGCCAGGCCCGCCGCAACCCCTGGAAGGCCGGCCCGTACTCGTAACCCCGCTCGTCGAGCTGTGCGTACGCGCCGTCGAGGTCGATCTCCTCGGCGCCGGCCGGCGGCCACTCCGTCAGGGTCGCGCCGCCGGACTCCGCGGCCCGGAGCGTCCCCGTCGCGTACCGGGTCCACGGCGCGTCCGGCGCGGACCGGGCGTACATCGCGAGCGCGCCCGGATCCGTCTCGCCGATCGCGATCTGCAACTCGGTCTCGCCCCGCTCGGGCAGCACCAGCGGGCTCTCCAGCACCAGCTCGTCCAGCATCGGCAGCCCCGCCCGCTCACCCGCGTGCAGCGCCAGTTCGACGAACGCGGCCCCGGGCAGCAGCACGGTGCCGCGCACCTCGTGCTCGGCCAGCCAGGGGTGCCGGGTGAGGGAGAGTCGACAGGTGGCGACCAGGCCACCGCCGGCGAGCTGGACCACCGAGTCCAGCATCGGATGCCCCGCGGCGGGCCCGGAGGCGGCGGTGGGCAGCATCCAGTACCGCTGCCGGCGGAACGGGTAGGTCGGCAGCTCCACACTCCGGGCGTCGTCGAACAGCCCGTTCCAGTGCACGTCCACGCCGTGCACGGCTGCCTCGGCCACGGCCAGCAGGAAGCGGTCGGCATCACCGTCGTCCCGTTTCAGGGTCTCCAGCACCACGCCGCCCCCGTCGTGGTCCTCCTGGTGGTCACTGAGGATCTGCCGCACGCCGCCGGCGAGCACCGGATGCGGGCTCGACTCCAGGAACGTGGTGTGTCCGGCGGCGACCAGCCCGCGCACCGTCGCCTCGAACTCGACCGTGGCGCGCAGGTTGCGGTACCAGTAGTCCGCGTCCAGCCCGGTGGTGTCCACCGGGCCGCCGGTCACGGTCGAGTGGAAGGGAACCTCGGCCGCCATCGGAGTCACCGGCGCCAGCAGTTCGCGCAGCTCCGCACGCAGCAGTTCGACCTGCGCCGAATGCGAGGCGTAGTCCACCGGCAACAGGCGCGCCCGTATGTCCTCGGCGACCAGTGCGGCGGCGAACTCTTCGACCGCCTGGACGGCACCGGAGACCACCGTCGAGCGCGGCCCGTTGACCGCGGCCACCGAGAGATCCTCGCCCCAGCGGGCCATCGACTCTTCGACCGCCGCTCTCGGCAGCCCCACCGACAGCATCCGGCCCGTACCGGAGAGCGCCCGCAATGCCCGGCTGCGCAGCGTGACGATCCGCGCCCCGTCGTCCAGGGACAGCGCGCCGGCCACGGTCGCGGCCGCGATCTCGCCCTGGGAGTGGCCCACCACCGCGGCCGGCCGCACCCCGTGTGCCCGCCAGAGTCCGGCCAGCGACACCATGACCGCCCACAGCGCGGGCTGCACCACGTCCACCCGGAGCAGCGCGTCCGCGTCGGTGAGCACGTCGCCCAGGTTCCAGTCCACGTACGGCGCCATCGCGTCCTGACAGGCCGCCATGTGCCCGGCGAAGACCGGGCTGGACTCCAGCAGTCCCGTGGCCATCCCGGTCCACTGCGTGCCCTGGCCGGGGAACAACAGCACCGGGCTGGTGTCCCGGCAGGGTGACCCGACGACCGTGCCCGGTGCCGAACCGCCCTCGGCGAGCGCGTCCAGTCCGTGCACCAACGATTCCCGGTCCCGGCCGAGGACGGCGGCCCGGTGCTCGAACCCGGCCCGGCCGGTCGCCAGCGTGAATCCGGCGTCCAGCAGGCCGACCCGGTCCGGGCGGAGCCGCTCGGCCAGCCGGCCGGCCTGCTCCCGCAGCGCCTCCGCCGTCCGTGCGGACAGCAGCAGCGGCACCGCGGACGCCGGTCGCGGTGCCGCGGCGGGCGCGGGTTCCGGCGCCTGTTCCAGGATCACATGGGCATTGGTGCCGCTGATGCCGAACGAGGACACCCCGGCCCGGCGCGGGAGTCCGGTCTCCGGCCACGGCGTGTCCTCCGCGAGCGGAGTGACCCTGCCGGACTCCCAGTCCACGTGCGGGCTAGGCTCGGTCAGGTGCAGGATGCGCGGCAGCACGCCGACGCGCATGGCGTGCACCATCTTCAGGATGCCCGCCACCCCGGCAGCGGCCTGCGTGTGCCCGATGTTCGACTTGACCGACCCCACCAGCAGCGAGCGCGCCCGCTGCGGGCCGTGCACCGCCAGCAGCGCCCGTGCCTCGATCGGGTCGCCGAGCCTGGTGCCCGTGCCATGCGCCTCCACCGCGTCGACGTCCGCCTCGGACAGTCCGGCGTCGGCCAGCGCCGCCCGCAGCACCCGTTCCTGAGCCGGCCCGCTGGGTGCGGAGAGCCCGTTGGAGGCCCCGTCCGAGTTGACCGCGGTGCCGCGCACCAGCGCGTGCACGGTGTGCCCATGGCGCAGGGCGTCGGAGAGCCGTTCCAGCACCAGCATTCCGACGCCCTCGGACCAGGCCGTACCGTCCGCCGTCACGGAGAACGGCTTGCACCGGCCGTCCGGGGCGAGGCCCCGCAGCCGCGAGAACTCCACGAACATCTCCGGGGTCGCCATCACCGTCACCCCGCCGGACAGGGCCAGGTCGCACTCGCCGAGACGCAGCGACTGCACCGCGAGATGAGTGGTCACCAGCGACGAGGAGCAGCCGGTGTCCACCGTGACCGCGGGTCCGGTGAGGCCGAGCACGTAGGCCACTCGGCCGGACACCACGCTGGAGGTGTTCCCGGTGATCAGGTACCCCTCCAGCCCGTCCGGGACGGTATGCACCCGGGGCGCGTAGTCGTGCATCATCGAGCCGGCGAACACGGCCGTGCGGCTGCCCCGCAGCGAGGTGGGATCGATGGCCGCGTTCTCCAGGGCCTCCCACGCCGTCGTGAGCAGAAGGCGCTGCTGCGGATCGGTGGTCAACGCCTCGCGGGCGGACAGCCCGAAGAACTCGGCGTCGAAATGGCCGGCGTCGTAGAGGAAGCCGCCGTGCCGGACGTAGGAGGTACCGGGCCGGTCCGGGTCGGGATCGTAGAGAGCCGCCAGGTCCCAGCCCCGGTCGTCCGGTAACTCGCCGATCGCGTCGATCCCGTCCCTGGCCACCTGCCAGAGCCCTTCCGGGGCGACTATTCCGCCCGGGTAGCGGCACGCCATTCCCACAATCGCAATCGGTTCGCCCGGCATCCGGTGCCCTCCCAGAGCAGTTTGGACTTTGTCGGCCACCATGGGCGCAAGATCATTCACCGAACTCGCGACCGTCCAACCAAGCGCCGATAAATCGAGGTGCATCAACATGATCAGCGCTCAGGCTCATTCCACACAACACCTCCGACCGACCAAAATCTGGGGATTTCACTAGAAACTTCGGCCTGTTGTCCAGGATTTCCACCACTGCCGTGACGCGTGGCAGATCACGCCGAGTTCCGCTAACCGCCAAATGCGAGACAACCGTTCCGTCGCACCGGCCATCCCCAGGCGAGCACTCCCTTTGACCGTCGCCGGGCCGGCCACGGAGAACAGCCAAAACCGCAAGCCACGAGTTCGACCAGTGACGCCGCTCGATTACCGGGCAGCGGGACGACTCGCTCTACCCGGAACTCAAGGCACGAAACGAACTGCCTCTCCCGCAACTCGGTAAACGCATGGCGGACGGCCGACGCTTTTTGTCTCCGTCACCAAGCGACCGGGAGTGCCGATACCGAGAACGCGGAGCCGTTGACGAAGCGCAGTTCGTCGCGTGGCGTGGCCAGGCGGAGAGTGGGGATGCGCCGGAACAGAGTGTCGAGGACGATGCGCAGCTCCAGCCGGGCCGGATTCCTGCCGAGGCACTGGTGCGGTCCCGAGCCAAAAGCCAGGTGCCTGCGGTTGTCCCTGGTGACATCGAACGTGTCCGGGTCGGCGAAGGCCGCGGGGTCGCGGTTGGCGGCGACGGACAGGGCGGCGACGCCCTCACCCCCCCCCGTATCAGGGTGCCGCCGGTCTCGACGTCCGCCGTGGCGCGGCGAATCAGGGACAGCTCGGTGGCGGATAAGAAGCCTTCGACCGCTGCCCCGATCTTCACATCGTCCCCGGCCACTGGGGCGAGATGCTGTTGTTCTGGATGGACCGGCCAACCCACCGCCGGACGCGGAGGCCACGGCCTCATCCGCTCACTTGTGGAACCGTGTGGTCTCGCCAAGTGGCGCGCGGGGCACGGGCGGCATGGCCGCCACGGCTCCCGGCGCGGGGTAGCCAAAGGAGATACCGAACAGCAGTTTGCCGCTTGACGGGCCGAGGACGGAGCGTACTGCGTCGGCGTAGAGCCCGAGCACGCCCTGAGGGCAACTGGCGACGCCGTGGGCCGTCATGGCGAGCATGAGGGTCTGGGCGTAGATACCGAGGTCGGCCGCCATACGCTCGTCCGCGTCCGCGGGAACCGAGAGCAACGCGACATGTGGCGCGCCGTAGAAGCGCAACCCGGCGAGGAATGCCCGGCGCCGCCCGGCACGGTCGTCGCGGGCGACCCCCAGTGCCCCGTAGATGATCGCTCCGGCCTCGGAACTGCGTTCCGCGGCGGCACCCGTGTACCGGCGCACCGGGAAGTCGGGGGTCTGTTTCCCCTCTTCGGCGGCCTGGACCAATGCCTCTCCGAGCCGTTCACGGGCTCCGGCGCTGACGACGTCGACCGACCAGGGCTGGGTGTTGCCGTTCGACGGGGCGGCGGTGGCCAGGTCGAAAATCGCGGTGAGCACCGTGTCCGGTACGGGGTCGGGCCGGTAGGCACGGACCGCGCGCCGGCCACGGATGAGCCGCTCGGCCACCAGCGACGGCTCCAGAGACGTCACGCCCTCTCCTTTCCGCGGGTGCCCGCGGATGCCCGCGGGTGCGTTCCCCAGGTCGTGCTCGACAGCGGTCCGGGACGGGGCGACGGGGGCACGGTCCGTCTCTCCCGCGGCGACAAGGGAAAACGAACCGCCGTCACCACGGCAGGTCGCACGAACCGTGCAGGCGCCGTGCCTCGATCCCCCGGGCGCGGCAGGCCGTCACGAACCGTTCGGCCGCCCGCACCGGTACCGCGGTCTCGTTGAAGGTCGTCGTCGTCAGGTACCACACCCACGGCTCGTGGCCCATGGCGTACACGTAGGCCCGGCCGCATCCCAGCGCCTCGGCGAGTGCCACCGCGCCGAGGTCGTCGTTGCCGTTCAGGCGTCGGCGCGCGGCGGCCTCCCGGTCGGGCGCGGAGGTGAACAGGGGCCCGTAGAGCCAGGTCAGCGGGGCCCCTTCGCACTCCATGCCCAGGAAGAGCACGTCGACCTCGCCGATGGCTCGCCGCACGTGCGCGTACGCCTCGGGGTCCACCGTGGAGGTGTCGGCGGCGAAGAGCACGACTTTCCCGTCGGCCTCCAGCCGCCACGCCGACTTCGCCGCGATGGCGAGGTCGCCGTGCTCGCCGAAGAAGGGCACAGCCATGATCCGGCCCGCGGGAGTCTCGAGCTCCTGGAGCTCCCCGAGCTCGATCACCCGGGGAAATCCCGCGGCCTCCAGTGCCAGCCGCAATGACGGATCCTGCAGCGACCCCGAGTCCGACCGGGGCACGACGATCGTCCCGATCCGGGTGCGCAGGCGCAGGAGCGTCTCCAGCACCAGGTGGTCCTGGTGCCCATGGGTGATCAGGACGTGGTCGATGTGGTCGGGCAGGTCGCTGTCGGCCAGGCGGGGGCCGGCGCCCGGGAAGGCCGGCGGAAGCAGCGGATCCACCAGGACCGAGCCCTGGTCGGTCTCCGCCAGGACGCAGGCGTGTCCGAGGTAGCGGATGCCCGGCTTCTTCCGGACGGACTCCCTCGGTGCGGCCGTTGCGGGGGCAGCGGTGAAGTACGGCGCCAGCAGCGCCGCGGCGCCGGGTGTGAGCTCCAGGGCATCCGCAATCTCGCCGAACGGCCTCGGTGAGCGCGTCGTCGAGAACATGACGTCGACGCCGGGGTGGTGGAAGGCCACGGGCAGCACGATCCGGTCGTCGGTGTCGAGGCGGGGGGTGGAGAGGACGAAGGGGCGGCGGTCGGCGCGAAGGGGCGACAGCGCGAGGGACTGACCGTCGGGCGCCGCGTAGTCGCTGCGGTACAGCAGCCCCTCGATCAGCCGGAACGAGGCGTTGTCCCGCAGGTCGTAGACCAGTTCCACGTAGCCTTTCAGCGGCTCCGGCACAAGGGGATAGAGCTGCTCGAGCGGCGCACCCGGGTCGGCGTTGGCGAGCAGATCCTGCAGTGCGTCGACCGCAGCGTCGAGTTCGAGCAGCCGCGCGGCTCGTCGCCGGGTGGCCTCGATCAGGGCCTCGACGTCCGCCGAGCGGTCCCCGTCGAGATCCATGAACGGGCCGCCGGCCAGGGCCGGGGTCCGGGCCGACCGTTGGTGGACCGCCGGCGCCGCCAGGTAGGACGTCATGATCGGCAGGTGGCGGCGGGCGATGTTGCGCGCCGCCGTGGCGGGCGAGAGCAGGTGCGACCACGCGTACCAGCGGTCGACCAGTGGCTCGACCACGACGTCGGGGCGCAGCGAGACGGGCCTGCGGGAGTCCGGGGGTGCGCTCATCGTTCACGCCTTCGCTGCCCCGACCGGACGCGGTCGAGGGTGTACGGGGTGAGACCGCCGGCGTCGACGATGCCCTGCAGGGCTCCGAGGTCGGCGAACTCCATTCGACGGTCTGCGCAGGTGACGACCCGGCGGGTGAGGTCCACGCTGACCGGTTCGCCGGTGACCGACTCGTCGAAGCCGTGGTCTCCGACGACGGGGAACAGCAGGCCCATGTTGACGCAGTTGCGGAAGAAGATGTTGCCGAAGGACTTGGCGACCACCACGCGGGCTCCGGCGTGGTAGAGCGCTTGTGGTGCGGTCTCCCGGCTCGAACCGCAGCCGAACTCCGTCCCGGCGAAGATCACGGTGTAGGGCGAACGGCCCGTCCGCGGGTCGACGAACGGGGTGTCGGCCGGGTAGTCGATCAGGGCGATCCGGGCGAGCTGTTCCGGTCCTTCGTAGGGTTCGAAGCGGCCCGGACTCATCACGTCGGTGTCCACGAAGTCCCCCACCCCGTAGGCGAGGCCGCTGAGCATCACGACGGCATCCCTCCGTCCTCGGCCGACGAGCCGGCGCGGCGCCTCCACGCCATCCCCGACAGCACCTCCAGTACGATCCGGTTCGCAAGGAAGGCCGTGATCTCCCCCGGTCCGTCGTAGGGCGGCGAGAGTTCGACGATCTCCGCGCCGACGAGGTCGGTGCGCTGGGCGCAGGTCCGTGCCGCGTCGAGGAGTTCGCGGCTGGTCAGCCCGCCCGGTTCGGGCGTCCCGGTCCCCGGGGCCATGCCCGGGTCGACGACGTCGATGTCGATCGTCAGGTACACGGGACCGCATCCGAGCTGTCCGAGGACCTCGTCCAGGCAGGCGTCGAGGCCGCGGGAGCTCAGCTCGTACATGGTGACCGACCGCACTCCCAGGTCGGCCGCCCACGCGAGGGTGCGCGGCCCGGGCCAGTAGCCGCGCAGCCCGATCTGGACGAACCGGTCCCCCGGCACGGTGCCGGACTCCAGTACCCGTCGCATGACGGTGCCGTGTCCGTACTTCGAGCCGAAGTCGCTGGTGTCCCCGATGTCGGCATGGGCGTCGAAGTGGATCACCGAGAACGTCCCGGCGCCGCGTCGGCTCGCGATGCCCCGCATCGTCGGCCAGGCGATGCTGTGGTCGCCGCCCAGCGTGAAGGGGACGGCTCCCGCGTCCACGACCTCGCCCACCGCGCGTTCGAGGAGCTGGTGCGCCCGCTCGGTCTCTCCCGGCGGGGTGGGCACGTCCCCTGCATCGACGACGGTGAGTTCGGTGAACGGGTCGATCCCGAGGCCCAGGTGGGGCCGGTAGGGAACGTGGGGCAGGTAGTCGGTCCGGCGGATGGCCTGGGGGCCGAAGCGCGTTCCCGGCCGGTGGGACGTGGTTCCGTCGAAGGGCGCTCCGAGGATCACGACGTCGGCGCCCGCGTAGCCTGCGGGGCTCTGTTCGCGTCGCGGCAGCCCGAGGAACGAGGTCTCCGGGCCGAACACCCCGCGGTAGTCGGCCTGACGGACCGCGTCGTCGTAGTCCTGCGGGGCATCGGCTGCTCCGCCCGGCCTGCCGGGCGTGGCGGGGATCGTCACGGAGTTGCCTCCTCGGCCACCAGAGTGTCGAACGCTTCACGGACTGCGGCGCCCATCTCCTCGGTGGTGCACGGTTTGTCCTCCGGGCCGGCGATGTCGGGGGTGCGCCACGACTCGACTGCCCGCGCGACGGCGGCGGCCAGGAGGTCCGCCCATCGCGGGGCGTCGAAGGTATGGCGCAGCATCAGCTCCACGGAGCCGATGGTCCCGAGCGGGTTGGCGCGCCCGGTGCCTGCGATGTCCGGGGCCGTGCCGCCGACCGGCTCGTAGAGTGCGAACCCGGTGGGGCTCAGGGTCGCCGAGGGAAGGAGTCCCAGTGATCCCAGCACCGCGCCGGTGATCTCGGAGAGCAGGTCGCCGAACAGGTTGCTGGTGACGATGACGTCGAAGTCCGCAGGGTGCAGGACGAGTTCCATCGCCATGGTGTCGGCGAAGATCTCCTGGACCTCGACGTGCGGGTGGGCCGGGCGCTCTTCGGCGAGGACGTCCAGCCAGAGTCCGAAGACGTCGGGGATGGCGTTCGCCTTGTGCACCAGGGTGAGGTGGCGCCGCCGGGCCTCGGCGTGCTGGAAGGCGCACCGCAGGATGCGGCGGATTTCGTCCTCCCGGTAGTACATCTCCTGCCCGGCCCAGCGTCGTCCGGCGTCGGTGCCCGTGCGGCGGCGCCCGTAGTAGACGTCCGACACGAGTTCGCGCACGATCAACAGGTCGACGCCTTCGAGGCGTTCCGGTCGCAGGGGGGATACGGCGCGCAGCGCAGGGAGCGGTCGGGCGGGCCGGAGGTTGGCGAACAGGTCGTAGCGGCTGCGCAGTTCGCCGATCGGTTCGTCCGCTGTCGCGCCGAACAGGACGGCGCCGCACGGCGTCGCCGCGGCCTTGTCGAGTCTGTCGCGCACCGGGTCGGGCAGCCACTGTCCGGTGCGCTCGTACGCCGGGCGGCCCACGGCGTGCTCGCTGATCGCCGCGTTCAGTCCGGCGCGGTCGAGGACATGTTCGAGTATGTCGCGTGCCACGCGTACGACTTCGGGTCCGATCCCCTCGCCGGGGAGGATGAGCACGGTGGGTCCTTCGGTCGGCATCCTCGGCTACTCCGTGATCCGGCCGGCGAGCGCGCTCCGCGCGGCGACGATGGGCGAGGCCAGGTAGACGGACGACTTCGGGTTGCCCATGCGGCCCCGGAAGTTGCGGTTGGTGGTGGACAGGCAGACTTCGCCGTCGCCGACGACGCCGCCGTGCGCGCCGTAACAGGCTTTGCAGCCGGGCGATTCGATCACGGCTCCGGCGGCCAGCAGTGTCGTCATCACGCCGGTCAGGATCAGTCGGCGGTAGATCCCCATGGTGGCGGGCACGATCATGAGCCGTACCCCGGGCGCGACGTGCCTGCCGGCCAGTTCGGCGGCGGCCACCTCGATGTCGTCGTACTTCGCGCCGGTGCAGGACCCGATGTAGACCTGGTCCACCCGGATGCGGTCGGCCATCGCCTCGTCGATCGAGTGCACGTTGTCCGGCCGGTGCGGGTAGGCGACGGCGGGGCGCAGGTTCTCGGCGCGGTAGGCGAGGCGGCGCGCGACCGGGGCTCCGGGGTCGCTGGTCACCGGCTCGTGGTCGACGGTCCGTGGCCGTGCGGCCAGGTAGTCCGCGGCGGCGGGCGACAGCGCCATGATGCCGTTGACCGCTCCGGCCTCCACGACCATGTTGCACAGCGTCATGCGCTCCTCGACGGACATGGCGTCCACCGTGGAGCCGCAGAACTCGATCGACCGGCCCGAGGCGCCTCCCATGCCGAGGTCGCCGATCAGGGTCAGGATCACGTCCTTCGCCAGCACGCCCGGGGCGAGTTCGCCCTCGATCCGGACCTCGATGGTCTCGGGGACGCGGAACCACAGGTCGCCGGTGTAGAAGGCGTTCACCATGTCGATCATGCCGACGCCGGAGCCGAAGGCGTTGAACGCTCCGTAGGTCACCGAGTGCGAGTCCGTGCCGAGCACCACCGTCCCGGGCTGGACGAGCCCTTCCTCGCACATCATCACGTGGCAGATGCCGTAGTTCTCGCCGTACGGGTAGTGGTGCGTGATGCCCTGCTCGGCGGCGAACCGTGCCATGCTCGCGGCGAGCCGCCGCGACTCGGCGTCCTTGGCCGGCACGAGGTGGTCCTCGAAGAGGGCGATCCGGTCGGGGTCCCACACCGTCGCGTCCGCGCCGAACGCGTCGTGGAATTCGCTGCGGAGGCCTTCGCACACCGGGTCGTGGGTGAACGCCATGTCGATCCCGACCTCGACGATCTCCCCGGCGACCACGTGGTCCCGGCCGGCGGCCCGGGCGAGGATCTTGTGGGTCATGGTCTGCGGGATCATGCCGGCGCACCCCCGGCGTCGAACAGGGCGCGGATCTCGGACGGTTCGAGCCATCGGTCCCGTGACCGTGCCCGCGTCAGCACCGCGTCGACGTTCTTCTCGTCGGCCGGGGCCCCGATCGAGGCGAGCGCCTCGCGGGCGGCGGCCCGGCCGCTCGTCGGCCCGACCATGATCGACTGCTGTCGTCCGAGCACGGCGGCGGGCACGCTGGAGAACACCAGGTCCTCCGTCTCGCGTCCCCAGCAGCGGGCCTTGAGCAGGGCCGCGACGTGGGTCCCCGTGCAGGTGGCGAACGCCTGGTCCCCGATCAGGGGGGCGTTCCGCCGCACGGGGGTGCCCGTCGCCTCCGCGAGCCGGCGGCAGTGACCGAGCACCCGGTCCGGCCGGTAGCCCTGGTGTCCGGCCTGGTAGAGGTACATCACGACCAGTTCGAGCGCGGTGTTGCCCGCGCGCTCCCCCAGGCCGAGGAACGCGCCGCTGATCGTGTCCGCTCCGGCCTCCGCGGCGGCGAGGGCGTTCGCCAGCGCGAGCCCCCGGTCGTCGTGGCCGTGCCACCAGATCTGCACCTCGGCGGCCCCGCCGTGCGCCGGAGGGCGATCGGCCAGCGCGTGTTGCGTGGCTGCCCGCACCGCCCGCACGATGCGCGCAGCGCCCTCGGGCGTCGACTCCCCCACCGTGTCGCAGACGGTGAGGACTTCCGCCCCCACGGCGACCGCCGCGTGGACCATCTGCTCGAGTTCCCCGGGCGGTGTGCGTGTGGCGTCCTCGAAACTGACGCCGAACCTCGTGCCTCCGTCACGGGCCGCCGATCCCGCGGCCGTGATGCGGTCGAGAACACTGTCGAGGGTCCAGTCCTCGACCTGCCGCCGCAGCGGGCTGCACCCGACGAAGAAGTCGGCCCACACATCCCGGTCGGTGCCCCGGTTGAGCTCGGCGATCGGTGCGATGCTCGCCGGGTCGGCCAGCGCCAGGAAGCGCGGGACCATCGGGATGCCACAGCGGTCGAGGTGTTCGACGAGATGTCCCGCCTCCGCGCGGGCGCCCGGCGAGCTGGAGGGGAACCCGAGCATGGCCGCCTCGATCCCGATCGCCGCGGAGGACTCCACGAGCGCCTTCTTCTCCTCGAGGTCGGGGTGGCGCACGAAGGCACCCTGCAATCCGTCCCGCAGGCTGTCGTCCTCGATCCCTACATGATCGACGCGACCCGGGCGCGGATTCCAGGTGAACACTTCTCCGGTACTCCCAGACACCGCTCCACCCCTCTATCCAGAGCAGCCGGACGGCCCGGCTCGAATCAGCCCGGCCGGAACGAATAAAAGCAACCGACCAAAACGGTGTACCAGACCGGAGCCTTGGCACACCAGAGGCCCCAAAGGGAATCCGACGCAGCATCTAAAAGAGGGCTAAACAACGTCTGAAGGATCCCTGACAGCGGCCTCAAAAGAGCCTGATACACCGTCTGAAGAATAATTTGGCATGGTTGAACGGCCGTCGGAACCGTGTCTATCGTTGAAACTCGGTTCGTCCGGATTCAGCCGGAGGTTGCAGATGGCGATCGGTGTGCAGAACGGAGCGAGTGCCCGTCATCCCCGGTGGGCGGACGTGCCCGAGGCCGAGTGGAGTGACCCCCGGTGGCAGATGACACACCGGCTGCGGAGCGCCTCGCAGTTGCGCGAGGTCATGAAGCTCACCGAGGAGGAGGAGAGCGCGCTCGGCGCGGACGGCCTGTTCCGCGTGGACGTCACCCCGTACTTCCTCAGCCTCATCGACGGGAGCGATCCGCAGTGCCCGTTGCGGCGTCAGGTCATCCCCACCTCACGGGAAATGGAGGCTTTCGACGGAAGGCTTCCCGACGCCAACTCGGAGATCGAGAACGAGCCGGTACGCGGAGTCATTCACAAATACCCCGACCGGCTCGTGATGCTGGTCACCAGTTCCTGCGCGGCGTACTGCCGGTACTGCACGCGAAGCCGGTTCGTCGGTGATGGGCAGCAGAACTACGGCCATGCGGACTGGCAGGAGCAGATCCGCTACGTCCGTGAATCACCACAGGTGCGCGACGTCCTGATCAGCGGCGGCGATCCTTTGACGATGGCACGGAAACGCCTGGCCGAGATCGTCGCCGAAATCCGGGAGATTCCGCACGTCGAGATCATCCGACTGGGCACCCGCGCCCCGGTGTTCAACCCGTTCGTCGTGGACGACGAACTGTGCGAAATCATCGAGGCGAATCACCCGATGTGGGTGAACATCCATGTGAACCACCCGTACGAGATCACCCCCGAGCTCGGCCGGGCCTGCGACCGGCTCCTCCGTGCCGGCGCGCCCGTCGGCTCGCAGGCGGTCCTGCTCAAGGGGATCAACGACAGCGTCGAGGTGCAACGCCGGCTGTGCACCGAGCTCGTCCGCATCCGCGTACGCCCCTACTACCTGTACCAGTGCGACTCGGTACGGGGCGCGGGGCACTTCAGGACGAGCGTCACCAAGGGCATCGAGATCATCGAAGGCCTGCGGGGGCACATCACCGGTTTCGCGGTCCCGACCTACGTGATCGACAGCCCCGGCGGCGGCGGGAAGATCCCGGTCGCTCCGAACTACCTGCTCAGCCTGTCACCGGAGCGGGCGGTGCTGCGCAACTGGGCGGGAGAGATCTCCGAGTACAAGGGACCGTCGGGGTACCGGTCGGGCACGACACCTCCGCTGCGGGGGACGAAGCCTTCCGCCCCGCGGACGGCCTCCGACGTGACCACCGTTTCCGACCGGCTGTCCGCCCCGCAGCCGTCCGATGACGACGAGGGCGCCGACGCATGAGCCCGGCACACTCCCGGGCCCAGGACTCCGACGGGCCCCGCCACTCCGTCGACGACGTGCTCGCGGCCGCCGCGGTCGTGCTCCAGCGGTACGAGGACCGGGACCGGCTCGTCCTCGACGTCACGATCAGGCCGCACGGCACGCCGGCCGGGACCGGCACGGCACACCACATCATCGTGGACTGTCCCCCTACCGCCACGTTCGCGTGCCTGCGCTCCTCGATCTCCGACCGGCTCCCCGCCCCCCGGCCCGCGGGCCACTGGAGCATCCTGGTCACCGACACCGACGCCCTCGACCCGAGCACCGGCCCCCGCCCCGCGGCGCACGGCGAACTCACCCTGCGGCACGGTGCCGAGCCGACGATCACCCTCGAACACCCGCATGCATCCGGCTCCGGGCTCCAGGAGGCGGTCGCCCGCGTCCTTGCCGCCGGCACCGCCCACCCGGAGCGGGAACTGGCCGGGCTCCCGGTGCTCGCCCCCGCAGAGACCGGCTTCCAGCAACAACAGCTCGCGGGCCGGCCGTCACCGGCCCCCGCGGAGACGACCATCCACGAGCTCGTCCGGGCCGCGGCCGCTCGCCACCCCGAGCGGACCGCGGCGGCCTGCGACGCGGAAACCCTCACGTACCGGGAACTCGTCGAGCGCTCCGAGCGCGTGGCCCGGGCTCTGCTGGCCCACGGCGTCACGCGGGGGGAGATCGTGGCCGTCGTCGCCGAGCGGTCGTGCGCGGTGCTCACCGCGGCCCTCGGCGTACTCACCGCCGGAGGCGCGTTCTTCCTGCTCGACCCCACGCTGCCCGAGGCCCGGCGCACCCAGCTCCTGGCCGAGGCCGGGGTCCGGCTGATCGTCACCACCCGGGCCGCGCGCACTGCGCTCTCGGCCGACCGCCCCACCATCGTCCTCGAAGGCCTCGGACGGGCCGACACCCGCCGCTCCCTCCCGCGACTGCACGGCGACGACCTCGCCTACGTCATGTTCACCTCCGGCTCCCGGGGCAGGCCGAAGGGCGTCCTGGTACGCCACCGCTCGTTCGTCAACCGCCAGTTGTGGCTCATCGACCACCTCGGTCTCGGCCCCGACGACGTCTCCCTCGGGCGGACGGCGCTGTCGTTCGACCCCTCCATCTGCGAGATGTTCCGTCTGCTGCCGGTCGGCGGCCGCGTGTGGTTCCTGCCCACCGGCCACGAGCGCGACCCTGCGCGGGTGCTCGACGCCATCGAGCACGAACGGGTCACCGTCGTGGACCTGGTGCCCTCCCCCTTGCGCAGCCTGCTCGAGCATGTGGCCGCGCTCGGCTTCCACTCCGCGCTCTCGTCGCTGCGATGGATCCTGGCCGGCGCAGAGACCCTGCACCCCTGGCTGGTCGAGCTCTTCGAAGAGGTCGTCGGCCGCAGCGGGGGTGCTCGCCTGCTCAACGGATGGGGCGCGACCGAGGTCTGCGTCGACGTCACCTCCTTCGACTGCTCGGCCGGACCGGTGGGCGAGTCCGTGCCCGTCGGGCGTCCGATCCCGGGGACCGGGGTCGCCGTGCTCGACCGGCACGGCCGCTTCACGCCGCTCGGGGTGCCGGGCGAGCTTTTCGTCCGCGGGCAGTGCCTCGCCGCCGGCTACCTGAACGACGAGGAGCTCACCGGCGAACGCTTCGTGCGGCGCCCGGTCGCCGGACCGGAGCTGCTCTACCGCAGCGGGGACCGGGTCCGGTGGCGCGCCGACGGGAACCTGGAGTTCCTGGGGCGGCTCGACGACGAACTGTCGGTCCGCGGGCTGCGGATCGCTCCCGCCGAGATCGAGGCCGTGCTGCGCCGCCACCCCGCAGTGGACGACGCCCTCGTCCGCACCACAGGCGGCGGAATGTCGGAACAGGCGGACAGCGAGCGGCTCATCGCCTGGGTGACCCACAACGCCTCGTGCGTACCGCCTGCTCCCGACGCCGTCCGCGCGCACCTCCGCCGGTTCCTGCCGGCCGCCATGGTCCCCGAGGTGATCCACGTGCTGGACGCCTTCCCCCGGACCGTGCACGACAAGATCGACACCGAGGCCCTGCCGACAGGACGTCCGGGCGGCCCGACGGCAGGCCCGCTCCTCTCCCCCACCACGCCGGTCGAAGACGCCCTCGTCGCCCTGTGGCGCGAGGTCCTGGACGGCACGGCGGTCGGCCCGGACGACGACGTCATCGCCCGGGGCGCCACCTCGCTGGACGCCGCCCGGATGGCCACGCGCGCGGCAGCGGGCGTGTGCGGACTCCTGGACGTCGTCACGATCTTCACCCACCCCACGGTTCGCGCACAGGCACGCGTGGTGCAGGACTGTGACCACACCTCGTGCCGGGTCGCCCGGCTGGAACCCACGCCGCCGACCGGGACGGCCCCGGCATCCCACAGCCAACTCCGCCACTGGATCGCGAGCCGCTTCGACGCCACCTCCTCCGCCTACAACATCGCCATCGGCGTCGAGCTGTCCGAGGTCCCCCACCCCACCGTGCTGCGCACCGCCGTGGACGGACTCACCGCCCGGCACGAGATCCTGCGCACGGCCTTCTCCCTGGTGGACGGTGAACTCGTCCAGCGCATCCTGCCCCCGGAACCGGGCTGGGTACCCGTGGAGACCAGCACGGCCGCCGACCCGTCCCGGCACCTGCGCACGATGGGCGAGCAGCCCTTCGCCACCGCGGACGGTCCCCTGCTGCGACTGGGCCTCATCACCCCGGCGGGTCCGGCGACGACGCCCGGACGGGGAAGCGTGCTGTATCTCGTCATCCACCATCTGATCAGCGACACCTGGTCGTTGACCCTCCTGCTCACCGAACTGGCCACGCGGTGCCGGGCCCTGGCCGCCGAGGACGGCCCGGCCGAGCTGCCACCCGTCCGCCTCCAATACCGCGACTACGCCGCATGGGAGCGCGCCCGGCTCGCCGGTCCGGCAGGCCGGCGGCTGCAGCGCTTCTGGATGGACCAGTTGGCCGGACCGCTGCCTGCCCTCGACCTCCCGCTGGACGCCCCGCGAGGCGCCACGAAGGCTCCCGGGGCCGACGTCAAGCGCTTCACGCTCGGCCCGGAGGTGACCGGAGCACTGCGGTCGTGGGCCGCGAACCACCGGGCCACGCTGTTCATGACCCTCCTCACTGCAACCTCCGTGTGGCTGCACCGGCTGACCGGGCAGCGCGACCTGATCGTCGGCACCCCGGTGGCCGGCCGCCCGCACGTCGACCTCGAAGACGTCCTCGGCTCCTTCGTCAACAGCGTGGCCCTACGGACCCGTGTGGACCCGGAGGCATCGCTCGACGCACTCCTCGCCCACGTCCGGTCGACCGCCCTGGACGCCTTCGCCCACGAGGAGTACCCGCTCGACCTCGTCGTCCGCGACCTCGGCCTGGTGCGCGACCCCGGACACTCGGCCCTGTTCGACGTGATGCTGGTTCTGCAGAACGCGCCCGGCGCCCGGACGGAGTCCGTATGGGGAGAACCCCACGCCCGCCGGGTCGACGTCGACCGCGGCGTCGGCAAGCTCGACATGATCGTCACGTTCGTCGAGGACGAGGACGGACTGCGCGGCGAACTCGAATACGACTCCCACCTCTTCGCGAGCACGACGATCGACCGCTGGCTCGCCGGGCTCTCCCGCACCATCGGCGCCCTCCCGCACTCCGACGGCACCACCGTCGCCGCCCTGGCCTCCTCGGCACTGGACGCCCCGACGGCCCCTGCCCTGTTGCACACGGCGGTGGAACGCCAGGCCCGGCTCACCCCCGAGCGTCCCGCCGTGGTGTGCGAGGACCGGGTCCTCACCTACGGCGAGCTCAACCGCAGGGCGAACCGGCTCGCCCACCGGCTGCGCAGCGAGTTCGGGGTGGGCCCCGGGCGGATCGTCGGCTACGCGGTCGAGCGCACCGAGCGCGTGCCCGTGACCCGGCTCGCGATCCTCAAGGCGGGCGGCGCCTTCCTCGGGATCGACCCCACCCATCCCGAGGCACGCCGCCGGGCCGTGCTCGAAGATGCCCGGCCGGTCCTCCTGGTGGTCGACGGTCACGACCGCGGCCTCCTCCCGGAAGGGCTGGAGTGGCTTTCCGTGCTCGCCCTCGACGAGGAACCCGACCCTTCCGACGACGGCGAGCAGGCGGGCGACCTCACCCCGGCCACCGGCGCGGACGACCCTGCGTACGTCATCTACACCTCCGGCAGCACCGGCACGCCCAAGGGCGTGGTGCTGGAGCACGCGAACGCCCTCGCGCTCCTGTGGGCGGGCGGCTGGCCGTTCGAGTTCCGTGACGACGACGTCTGGACGTCGACGCACTCGATCGCCTTCGACTTCTCCGTCTGGGAGATCCACCTCCCGCTCTCCCGCGGAGCCCGCGTCGTGATCGTGCCCGAGACCACCCGCCGTGACCCACGACAACTGCTCCCGGCTCTCGTGCGGGAACGGGTGACGGTGCTCTCCCAGGTCCCGACCACCTTCGAGCGGCTGGTGGACGAACTGCACCGCGGCCCCGGGCCGGCACCGGATTCCCTGCGCTACGTGGTGCTCGGCGGAGAACCCGTCAACCCGGGAACCGTCCGCCGCTTCGCCGAGCGCGTACCCGGCGTGGACGTCGTCAACGGCTACGGCATCACCGAGACCACCGTCTTCACGACGTTCAAACGACTCGACCCCTCCCAGGCCCCCGGGTCGCCGTCCGACGTGCAGAACATCGGCCGCCCGATCGGGACGGTCGGCGTGGACCTGCTGGACCCGGACGGGAAACCGGTTCCCGACGGCAGCGTCGGGGAGATCGTCATCAGCGGGCCCACCGTGGCCCGGGGTTACCTCGGCCGCCCCGAGGAGACCGCCCGGGCCTTCGGAGCGGGCGACGACCACGACGGGCGCAGGTCCCGGCGGTGGTACCGATCCGGAGACTTCGCCCGGCGTCTCCCCTCCGGCGATCTGGTGTTCGTGGGGCGGCGGGACCGCCAAGTCAAGATCCGCGGATACCGGGTGGAGCTGGAGGAGGTCCGCGCCGCGATCCTGAGCACCGGGCTGCTGACCGGGGACGCCGTGACCGACGTCAGGACGGAGTCCGACGACGCCCGGACGGGATCCGTCGGGGCCCCGACGCTGGTGGCCTATGTCGACGACCGCGACCGGGAGCGGATTCCCGCTCTGCGCCGGCGGCTGCGGGAGCTCCTGCTCGCGCCCATGGTCCCCAGCCGGTTCGTCACCGTCGACGACTGGCCGATCACGGCCAACGGGAAGGTGGACCTGGACGCGCTCCGCACCCGGTACGCCGGCCTTGCGCGGCCTCCGGCCGAGCAGAATCCCGAAGTCCCCGGGCCCGCCGAGGGCGACGCGCCCGACACGAGGACCGTGCTGCAGTCGCTGTGGAGCGAGCTGCTGGACCGTCCCCGTCTCGGCCCCGACACCAGCTTCTTCTCCGTAGGCGGCCATTCCCTGCTGGCCGTGGTCCTGGTGACCCGGGTCGAGGAGGAACTGGGCGTGACCCTCGCCCTGGAGGACGTCCTCACGCACTCCACGCTCGCCCGCCAGGCGGAGCTGATCGACGCCCGCCGCACACCGACGACGGAGCAGCCCGCCACACGCCCGGCCACGATCCCCCCGGCTCCACACGCCGACAACTACCCGCTGTCGCCCGCGCAGTCGGAGTTCTGGCTGCTCGATCAGTTCCGTGCCCCGGAGACGCCCGCTGCGCTCCCGGAGATCCTGGACCTCGGCACCCCATGGGACCCGGAGGCCGACCGTGCGGCGTTCGCCCGGCTCGTCACGTCCTTCGCGATCCTGCGCACCGAGTTCCCCCTGGTCGGTGACCACCCCCGGCAACGGATCCGTCAGCAGGGCGACAAGGACGTGCTCCGGCTGACCGACCTGTCCCGCTCCCCCACCGCCGAAGACCTGCACAAGCTCGCCGAAGAGGAGACGGCCCGGCCACTGGACCTCGCCGAAGGGCCCTTGTTCCGGCTCCACTTGGTCCGCCGTCCGGGAGCGTCGTCCCTCGCCCTGGTCACCGCCCACCACATCGTGTGGGACGGCATGTCCTTCGACGTCCTCGCCCGCTGGTGGCAGCAGGACCAGCGGGCGCGGTGTGACGGCCGTGGCGCTCCCCGGCCGCCGACGCGTCAGTTCCACGACATCGCCGCCCACCATCTCGCCTGCCTCGAAAGCCCCGACGGACGGGCCGAACTCGACTGGTGGACCGAGCGGATGACCGGAATCGACCGGATCCGGCCCGACCTCACACCGCTGGGCATCGCCCCCCAGGCCGGGCCCCGGGACTTCATCGGACGCCGTCACTGGGTGAGCGTGAACGCCTGTCGTACCCGCGCGCTGCGGGCGCTGTGCGCGGACACCGGCGCGACGCTCTTCGCCGGACTGCACGCCCTGGTCAAAGCGTTCCTGTTCGCCATGACCGGGCAGACCGACCTCGTCGTGATGTCACCGGTGTCGCTGCGGGACGGGCCGGTCCTCGACGAGCAGCTCGGACCGTTGATCAACACCCTCGGCATCCGCGACCGCGTCGAGCCGCACGCCCCCTTCACCACGCTCCTGGGCTCCGTACGCCGGTCGGCTCTCGACGCTCTCGCCCACCGATGGGTCCCGCCGGTGAACATCGGCCGGGCGCTGGGGCTGGATGCCGACACACCGCTCGCCGACGTCGGCCTGACCCTCCAGCCCCGGACACTCCTGACCGGTACCGAAGACGCCCCCCGGCCGGACTTCGTCTTCGGCGCCCACACGGCACTGTGGTTCGACATCACCGAGCGGGCGGACACGCTGGACATCGAGATCGTGGCACCCCGCGCCCGCACCGACGACGACACGCTCACCGAACTCGGGCGGGCCTTCCGCAGGATCGTGGAGACACTCCTCGATCACGCCGACGACCCGCTGGACCGGACCGTGGGCGCCGCGTCGGCCCCGGCCCCGGCCCCCCTGACCATCGAGCTGCGGTACTGAACGCGCGCCCCGGGGCCGGTACGGAGCCGGCCCGCCGAAAGGAGCAGAAGTGGACACCCAGGCAGTACCGCCCGTCAAGGAGCACTACGAGCCGGTCGACCAGGAAGTCTGGCAGCACCTGTACCACCAGCAGGCGGACCTCGTGCCATCGGCCGCGCCGTCCGTCTACCTGGAGGGACTCGCCCTGCTCGGCCTCCCGGCCGAGCACGTGCCCGACCTCGAGCAGGTGAACAAGCGCATGAGCGCGATCAGCGGCTGGACGTTCGTGGCGGTGAACGGCCTCGTGAAAGGGCCCGAGTTCTTCGACATGCTCTGGAACCGGCGGTTCCCCGTGACCAGCCGGATGCGCACACCCGAGGAGATGCGCTTCTCCCAGCTGCCCGACCTGTTCCACGACCTGTTCGGTCACGGTCCCTACCTGGCCCACACGCGCACGGCGCGCCTGTATCAGGAGTTCGGCCGCATCGGAGTCCGGTGCGTCGCGCGGCCCGACGACTTCGCGTTGTTGCAGAGCATCCTGTGGAGCACTCTGGAGACCGGCTTGATCCGGACGCCCGACGGGCTCCGGGCGTTGGGAGGCGCCATCCTCTCCTCGGCCGACGAGATCCGGCAGTGCCTCGGCCCCGCCTCGCCGGTCGAGCCCTTCGACCCGGAGGTGGTGCGGTTCGCGACGTACGACATCCTCCGGCTCCAGAACCGGTACTTCGTCGTCGAGAGCCTGGAGGAGATCGAGTCGGCCCTGGCGGACCTGGACACGCCGGCCGCCGACGGAGACCACCCGTGACCGGGGCGGGAACGGGCGCGGGGTGCTTCCTCCGCGGCGACGTCGAAGTCGAGCCCCTGGTCGACCGCTGGTACGCGTGGGTGCACCTCGTCTCGCCCGCGACGGCCGCCTTCGTGGTCGTCGAACGCCATCTGCGGATGATGGAGTCCTACGTCCGCTCCCCGGCGATGCACGCGGCCGCGGCGGCCAACCCCGCCACGCGCAGCGGCCCGTTCCTCGACCTCGGCGGCACCAGGGTCGCCGAGGTCGCGGCACTGCTGGACGCGACGCGCGCCACGGCACGGCGTCGGCAGGAGTTCGTGTCGGCGTTCGCCGAACTCGACAAGCTCCTGGAGAACATGACCGGCAATGCCCTGGAGCCCCTGTATCCCGACGTCCCCGTAGCGCTGCGGGGCCTGGTCGAGCTGGAGTACGACCGGCACAACCGGGCGCGCTGCCGCCTCTACGAACGGCTGCTGTACGCGGACGCGTTGGCCGACCCGTCGGGGCAGTGTCTGCGCCTGGTGCGCTCGGACCGCGACGGCGACCGCCCCTTCGCGTTCTCCACCCCCCGCCTGCCCGCGACCGAGGGCGAGCCCGGAGAAGCCGCCGTGGAAATCACCGTCCCCTTCGCCGCACCGGCGCTCGACACACTGTTCCGCGCCCGCACCGAACCCGTCGATCCGGACGCGCTCGCCCAGGAGTTGGGCCTGGACGCCGGCACCCGTCCGCATTTCCACGAGCTGTTCACTTCCACGCCTCCGCGGACACCGGCCGACGGCAAGGCCTCACCGGCCGGACGGGGAGCGGTCCGGGTGACCTACTTCGGGCATGCCTGCGTACTGTTCGAGGACGACGACGTCAGCATCCTCGTCGATCCCGTCATCGCCTACGACCACGTGTCCGACGTGCCGCGCTTCTCCTTCGCAGACCTGCCCGACAGGATCGACTACGTCCTGATCACCCACGCCCACCACGATCATGTGCTGCCCGAGACACTGCTGCAGATCCGGCACAAGGTGGGAACGGTCGTCGTGCCGGGCAACGACGGCGGCGGCCTCATGGACCCGTCCCTGCGTCTCGTCGTCGAGTACCTGGGCTTCCCCGATGTCCGGGAGGTGCGCGAGCTCGACGTCGTGCCGCTTCCCCACGGGGCCATCACCGCCGTGCCGTTCGTCGGCGAGCACCACGACCTGGCGATCCGGTCGAAGTCCACCTACCACATCCGCCTCGGCGGCCGGACGGTGCTGATCGGGGCCGACACCGCCAACGTCAACCCGGCCCTGTACGACCGCGTGCACGACCTGCTCGGCGACATCGACCTGTTGTTCCTGGGCATGGAGTGCGAAGGCGCACCGGCGAGCTGGGTCTACGGCCCGTACTTCGCCCACCCGCTGGACCGGGACCACGACCGCAGCCGGAGGGGGCGGGCGTCCACGTCCGCCGAAGCCCTCGACGTCGTCGAACGCTTCGGCGGCTCGGAGGTCTACGTGTACGCGATGGGCGAAGAGCCGTGGCTCTACCCCCTGTTGGGCATCCCCTACACCACCGAGTCCCTCGCCATCCAAGAAGCCGAACGCCTGGTCAAGACCTGCCACGCGCAGGGCCGCCACGCCGAACGGCTCTACGGTGCGAAGCGTTGGAGCTGGTCGTGACCGTCTCGCGCATCGAGGCCCTGCGAGGCCCGGCACATCAACGGCAGCGCGCCGACTGGCTGGCGGCCAAGCCGTCCGCCGAGGACGCCCTGCACTGGGCCGACTCCGTCGTCACCACCATGACCGCCGCCCCGGGAACGCGGCACCGCGCCCCCATCGGCCCGGAAGCCCGTCGCCGGGTCACCACCGTGAGCGGCGGACAGGCCCTCGGCGACTTCGTCGTCCTCCTCGCCGCCCTCGTGGTCGTCATCCAGCGCACCTCGGCGCGCGACGTGGTCTGGCTGTCGACCCCCCTGCTCCGCGGGGTGGACAGCCCTTACCCGCACGACGACCGGGTGCCGCTGGTCTTCCGCCCGGAGCGGCGGGGCAGCTTCCGGTCGCTGATCGAGCACGTGCGCGACCGGGTCGCCACCTCCTACGCGACGCAGGGCTTCCCTGTCCGCGACCTGTGGGCGCAGACGGACGGACCGGGGGACACCGGCCTGGTGGTCGCCGAGACCGGCCTGCACGAGGCCGTGCCGGCCGACGACGCGGCCGAGTTGGTGATCAGGATCGACGCGGCCGAGGGCGCCTTCGAGGTCGAGGACCGGTACGGCCGCTACCCGGTCTGGTTCGCCGACCATGTCGCCGGGCTGGTCGGACGGGTGCTGGGGCACCTCACCGACACCGACGTGGCGGTGGCCGATCTGGATCTGCTGGACAACGACGAGATCCGCCATCAGCTCGACACCCTCAATGCCACGGACGTCCCCGCCCACACCCCGGACGACTCGCTCGCGACCCGGTTCCGCACGGTGGCCACCACAACTCCCGACGCCCCTGCCGTCCTTGCGGGCGGCAGGACCGTGAGCTATGGCGAACTGCGCTCCCGCGCCGAGCGGTTCGCCCGCCACCTGCGCGACGACCTGGGCCTCGCCGCCGGAGAAGCCGTGGCCGTCCTCGTCACGCGCACCGAGGACACCCTCGTGGCGCTGTGGGGGTGCATGGCCGCCGGAACCGTGTACGTACCGATCGACCCGCACGCCCCGGCCGACCGCATCGCACGGATCGTCGAGACCGCCAAGGCGAAGGCCATGGCGGTGCACTCCAGCCTGCTCGACCGCATCACCGACCTGCCCGCACTCACTGTGTGCTGCCCGGACCTGCAATTCCCCGCGGGTACGGGGCCCGAACCACCGTGGGAGACGGCCTGGCCGGACCCGCGGGGCGGCGACGCCGCCGCAATGATCACGACCTCGGGCTCGGGCGGGACCCCGCGTACGATCGTCCTCGACCACGCCGGCCTGGTGAACGTCGGCCTCGACCACGTGACCGAGCTCTCCCTCGGCCCGGACGACCGCTACCTCCAGTTCATGGCGCTCTCCTTCGACGGCGCCCTGCTCGACATCGTCATGACGCACCTCGCCGGCGCGGCGCTGGTCCTCCCCGGCGAACAGGATCTCGCCGACCCACGCCGCCTTGAGGACCTGATGGCCGAGCACGCCGTCACGGCGACCACCATCACCCCCTCCTACCTCACCGGCCTCGACCCGGCGCGGCTGGCGGAACTCCGGGTCGTCATCTCGGCGGCGGAGCCCGCGAACGCGGCGGACCTGGTGGCGTACGCGGCCCGCGGTGTCGCGGCGTACAACGGCTACGGACCGACCGAGGCGTGCGTGAACACGACGCTGCACCGGGTGGACCCGCAACGGGCCTACCACAGCGTGCCGATCGGCCGGCCACGCGCGAACAAGCAGGTCTACATCCTGGACCGGGACCGGCGCCTGCTCCCCCGCCACGTCATCGGCGAGATCGCGATCGCCGGGCGCGGTGTGGCATCGGGATACGTCGGTGACCCGGAACAGAGCACCCGCCGGTTCGTCCCGCACCCCTTCCGCCCGGACGGGGGCACCCTGCACCTCACCGGCGACCTCGGTGCCTGGGACGAGAACGGGGAACTCGTCTTCGCCGGCCGACGGGACCAGCAGGTGAAGATCCGCGGCTTCCGGGTGGAACCCACCGAGATCGCCGACGCGCTGCGCACGCACGACCTCGTCGACGACGCCGTCGTCGTCGCGGACCCCGCCCGCGGGGCTCTCGTGGCCTTCGTCCGCGGGCCGGGCGCCCACGGAGCGAAACACGACGAGGTACTGGCGCACGAGCTCTCCGGCCACCTCGCCCGTATCCTCCCCGCGTACATGGTCCCGAGCGCCGTGCACGGCGTCGACGTCTTCCCCACCACCGAGCACGGCAAAGTGGACCGCCGCGCCCTGATGGAGGTGCACACGCGGCGGATGGCCGAGCGTCCGGTCAGCGAGCCCGCGGACCCGCTCGAATCGCGCCTGGCCGAGGCGTGGGCGGAGGTACTCGGTCTGCCCGTGGTCGGTGCCGAGGACGACTTCTTCCGGCTCGGCGGCGACTCGATCCGGCTGATCCAGGCCGTGCACACCGCGCAACGCATGGGGATCGCCCTGCGCACCAGCGACCTCATCGAGCACCGGACCGTACGCGCGCTCGCACGCTTGCTGTCCCAACGGGCCGACGACGCCGCCCCCGTGGCGCCGTCCATGAGCCCGGCGATGGCCCTCACCGACGAGGAGGCCCGGCACCTGCCTGCCCGGTGCGAGGACGCCTACCCGCTGACGCACCTTCAGGAGCGCATGGTCGCGTGGTCCGCCGAGCCGGACCTGCAGGCCCTGCACGCCTACCACTGCGTCGCCGGATGGCGGCTGCGCGACAACGACCTGGACGTCGACGTGTTGCGGCGCGCGCTGCGCGGGCTGGTCGAGCGGCACCGGTCGCTGCGCACGACCGTGATACGGGCACCTGGTTCGGAACGTCTGTTGCAGTACGTGCTGCCTCCGGACACCACTCGGGTCGACACCATCGTCACCTGTCCTGAGGACGATGCCGGGCAGGTGCTGAACGCCGTCGTCGAGGCCGACCTCGCCGACCCGTTCACCACCGATTGCGCCACTCCGTGGACCCGCTTCCGCATCGTCGTACGATCCGCGGCCGAGGCCGACGTCGTGATGTCCGCGCACCACGCGATGACGGACGGGTGGAGCGGGGTCCAACTGCGGAACGAACTGCTCGAGGACTACGCAGAACTCCGTGACGGCGGCCGCCCGGACACCGCGGCGCCGGCGGTGGACTCGTACCGGGAGTTCGTGGCACTCGAACGGGCCCTCGCCGACGACCCACGGGCGCAAGGCTTCTGGGCCGAGGCCCTCGCCACGCTCCCGGACGGCTCAACGGCCCCGCGACGCCGAAAGATCCGGCGCGTGGGCAGCACGGAGACCGTCGTGCCCCCGGAGCGGACCGAGGCGCTCCTCGCGAGCGCCCGGTCCGAGGGCATCTCCCCCAAGGCCTGCTGTCTCGCCGCGTTCGTCTCCGCGCTCCACCGACACACCGGCGCACCGTCCCTGACAGTCGGCGTCGTCGCCAACGGCCGGTCGGAGCAACTCACCGACCCGCTCCGCACCACCGGCCTGTTCTGGAACATCCTTCCCTTCACCTCCCGGTGGGGCGCCGACGTGCCGCCTCCTGCGTCCGCGGTCCAGGCCGGGCTCGAGGCGCTGGAGCCCTACGCGGGCTTCCCCTTGGCCGCCCGTGTCGCGGACGACCGGGCGGTCGCGGGGTGGTTCAACTTCGTGCACTTCCATCACGCCCGTGGTGCCGCCGGCCCGTTGACCATGGTCGAGGAGTGCGTCGCCCTCGGGCAGCTCCACCACCCGCTCGTGCTCGGGGTGTCGCTCGAGCCGTCGGTTCCCGGTGGCTCCCACCGGCTCGTCGCCACCCTCGAACACGACCTCGACCGGCTCGACGAGACCGAAGCCGCACGGCTGTTGGCCCTGTGGTCCGAGGCGTTGACCCGGCCGACGGCCGGCACCCCGGGCAACGGCCCCGTACCCGGCAATCCGGAGGACTCCCGTGACACTGTTCAGCGCTGAGCGCTCCGAGACCTGCGACGGCATCCCCTGGTACGACGTCGTGGTCTGCGGCGGCGGACTCGCGGGCGCCACCTTCTCCCGTCACCTGCGCCGCAAGCAGCCCGACGCCTCGGTCCTGACGATCGACGGACAGACCTACCCGGTGCCGCCGGCGGCTCACAAGGTGGGCGAGTCGACGGTGGACGTCGCGGGCTTCTACTTCTCCTCGGTCCTCGGGCTCTCCGAGTACATGGCGGAGAAGCACCTCCCCAAGCTGGGCCTGCGCTACTTCTTCGGGCGGGCCGGCGAGCCGTTCGCGGACGCTCCCGAGATCGGGCTGTCGGCCTTCCCCGGAAGGTCCACCTACCAGATCGATCGTGGAGTCCTCGAGAACGACCTGTACGAGATGAACCTCAAGGCCGGTGTCGAGATCGCCGCCGGCAGCAAGGTCTGCGGCATCACCCTGGGCTCCGGCACGGACTCGCACCTGGTGACCTACGTCGACGGGACAGGGGTGACCCGGAGCGCACGCTGCCGGTGGGTGGTGGACGCCATGGGGCGGGCCCGGTACCTCCAACGCAAACTGGGGCTGCAGCGGGCCACGGAGGGACAGTTCAACGCCGCGTGGTTCCGCGTCACGGGCCGGCTCGACGTCGAGGACTTCGTCCCCGACGACCAAGTCGACTGGCACGAGCGGGTGCCGGGCCGTCGGCGTCGGCTCTCGACCGTCCATCTCATGGGCCCCGGGTACTGGGTGTGGCTGATTCCGCTCGGTTCCGGCAACACGAGCGTCGGCATCGTGACCTCCGGCGAGCTCCACGACATCGACAGTATGAGCAGCCTCCCCGGTGCCGTCGAGTGGCTGGAACAGCACGAACCGGCGGTCGTGCCCGCGCTGGCCCACCACGAGGTTCTCGACTTCCTGGCGGTCCGCGACTACAGCTACACGTCCACCCAGGTTCTCTCGGCCGACCGCTGGGGCTGCGTGGGCGAGGCGGCGGCCTTCGCCGACCCGTTCTACTCCCCCGGCTCCAACATGATCGCCTTCGAGAACTCGGCGCTGATCGAGCTGATCGGCGAGGACGCCCGGAGCGGTCTGCGCCCGGAGCGGGTCGAGGAGTTGAACCGTTTCGTGCTCGGCCAGAACGACTGGCTCGCATACAACATCCACAGCTCCTACTCGTACTTCGGCGAACCGTTGATCATGGCGCTGTCCTTCATCTGGGACACGCTGCTCTCGTGGACCACAGCCACCCCGCAGATGTTCAACGGCATCTTCCTCGACGAGGAGAAAGCCGCCGCGGTCCGTGCCGCGACGCCGGACCTGTACACCCTCGCCCTGCAGGTCAAACGGCTGTTCAAGCAGTGGGAACGCACGGCGCGCCGGGGCCGGGACTTCCGCTTCATCGACTACTACACGATCCCCTTCCTGCGCGAGGCGTACGAACGCAACCTCGTGGAAGGCAAGTCCGTGGCCGAACTCGTGGACGACCACCGCCACTCGATGACCGTGCTCGAAGAGGTGGCCCTGGCCATCTTCCTCATCGCCGTGGAGGACACGATGCCCGAACGGCGGGCGGACCTCGACCAGCACCCCTGGCTCAATGCCTGGGCGATCGGCCTGGACCCCGAACAGTGGCGGGCCGACGGACTCTTCGAGCCCACGACGCCATCACGGTCGTTCGACCGCGCGTACACGAGCCTCACGGCGCTGTTCGACGCCCCGTCACCGGAATCCGACACGGCACCCTCCGCGCTGCCGATCCGGCTGCAGCTCTGAGCAGTCCCGTCGGACTTCGCCCCGGTGCCGCGGCTCGGCCGGACCGCAGCGACCGGGGCACTTCCGGCAGAGCGCCCAGGGCGTGTTCCCGGAAGTGGATCAAGATCTTGTGGTGACCATGTTCCGTGACCCGGGGAGACCTCACAGAAGCTCGGCGAGCAGTGCCGGAACCACCGCTTGCGAGCCCCGCCTTCCCACTCCCGAGGAGTGCCGATGATTGTGCCGAGCCGCCGATGGCACGAGCTGTCCGTGATCGAGCGTCAGGCACGTGCGGCGCAGCGCAGCGGACAGCCCACGTGGGATCTCTCGGAGGCCCTGATGCGCGGCCTCCCGACATCGACCGGCCGGGTCACGTTCAACGCCGAGACCTATCCCGATCCGCAGGGGATGCGGACGCTCCGGCGCCGGATCGCGGCCCGGGAGAACGCGAAATACGGCCTGTCGCTGGGCGAGGACCACATCGTGGTGACCCACGGTGCGACCGAGGCACTGTTTCTGCTCGCCCACACGTTCCTGACCCCCGGCGACCGGGTCGCCGTACAGGCACCGAGTGTTCTCTTCTACCGGGAGATCCTCGAAAACCTCGGCGCCACCGTGGTCCCGCTCAACGCGGAGTCCGACAGTGCCACCCCGGCGCGGATGCGGTTGCTGCACAGCCCCTCGAATCCCGACGGCCGCCTCCTCGCCGAGGGTGCCGCGGCCCTGCACGCCGAGGCAGCCGGGGCCGACGGTGCGCTGCTCGTCATGGACCAGGTGTACGACGAGCTGATCATCGGGGGTACGCGTCCCCGTGAGGACCAGGACCTGCTCGACGCCGGCCACGTGGCGAAGGTGAACTCGGTCTCGAAGAGCTTCGGTTGTCCCGGTGTCCGCCTCGGGTGGATCTCCACGGCGCCGGCGCTTGCCGAAGTACTCACCGGAGTGGCCGAACGTCTGCGTATGGGGCCGTCGTCGGTGGCTCAGCAAGCGGCGGCGGCCCTGCTGGAACAGCCGGTGGACGGGAACCTGCCGACGCTGGCCGAGCGCCAGGCCATCGCCATGAAGGCCCTCCCCATGCTCGACGTCTTCGAGGCGGCGGCACCTCCGGCGGGCGGCCCGTTCCTCTGGCTGAAGCTGGCAGACCGGAACGCCGGTGCCCAACGGCTGTGCGACCGGGCCCTGTCGGAGGTGGGCGTACGGCTGATGCCCGGTCCGGGTTTCTGGCAGGGTACGGACGACCGGGTGCGCCTCTCGTTCGGCGCGGTTCCCGAGAGTCTCAGCGAGGCGTTCGACCGCCTGCGACAGCTGGCGGATCCCGCCCGGGCCCAAGCAGGGGAACACGGCACCCGCTCGCGTACGGACCGGCCAACACCGCAGGTGTCGCGATGACGACGCCGGACGAGCAGCCCCCGCCCCGAAGAGGGCTGCGGCACAACCGTGACTTCCAGGTCTTCTGGGCAGGCGAGACGGTCTCGATACTGGGCGCCGAGGTCAGTCTCCTGGCCCTGCCGATCACCGCCCTCGTCGTGGTCGGCTCCGACGCCGCCGGGCTGGGCCTGCTGCGATTCGTCGAATACCTCCCCTTCCTCGTCCTGGCGCTGCCGCTCGGTGTCCTCGTCGACCGGATAAAGCACCGCCCGCTGCTGGTGATCGCCAACACCGCCCGTGCGTTGCTCGTCGGGGCCGTCCCGGTCCTTGCGGCACTCGGGTGGCTGACCCTGTCCTGGCTGGTGATCCTCGCCACGGGCATCGGGACGTTCACCGTGCTGTTCGACCTGTGTCTCGTGGCGTACCTGCCGAAGCTCGTGGCCGCGGAGGACCTGCTCCCGGCCAACGGGCGGGTGTCCATGAGCCAGGCGGCGGCGGAGGTCGCGGGGCCGGGACTGGTCGGACTGCTCGTGCAGTTGCTCTCCGCGCCGCTCTGCCTGGCACTCGACGCCGGCTCCTATCTCGTGTCCGTCCTTTCCCTCCTGCTCATCAAGCGACGGGAGCCCAGCCCGCCCCGGGCTGTCGGTACTCCCTGGCGGGACCTCTACGCCGGGCTGCGCTTCCTCGTGCTTTCGCCCCCGATGCGGGCGGTGACCATGGCCGGGAGCCTCTACAACCTGGCGTGGGCCATCTTCCAGACCGCGTTCCTCGTCTACATGAACCGTGTTCTCGGGTTCAGCGTCGGCGCCGTCGGCGCCGTCCTGGCAGTGGGCGCGGCCGGCGGCCTTGCCGGAGCGGCCGGCACACCCTGGCTCACTCGGCGTCTCCCCGTCGGCGTCGCCTTCCTCTCGGCGGCGGCCGTTGGAACCGTTCCCGCCCTGCTCATCCCCGCCGTCCGGGGGCGGCACCTGTCCCTCGCCGTCGTCCTCACCGCCCTTCTGGCCCTCATAAACGGCGGCCTGGCGATCTACAACGTCCTCACCGCGACACTGCGGCAGAGCGTCACTCCCCACGGGCTCCTGGGTCGGGTCGTGGCGGGCTACCGGACCGTGGTGTTCGGGGGCATCTCCCTCGGGGGCCTGGTCACTTCGTGGCTCGGCGGCTTCGCCGGCGCACACGCCATTCTGTGGGTGGCCGGTCTGCTCTTCGTCTCCGCCGTGGCGCCGATCCTGCTCTCGCCCGTCCCGCGCATAAGCAGTTTCCCGCGCCAGGCCGCTGGAGCGCAGGTGGTGTCCCTGGGGCCGTAGGGCTCCATGACGTGGGCCGAACCACGGACCTCCGTGATCGCCGTCCTCCCCTTTCGGCCCGGGCAACGGAAGGCGCTACCTGCCCTCTTCGCTCCGGCTCGGCGTCGGGAGCCGTGCCCCGAGTGCTCCCTCGCCCTTCAGCGACGAACCGCTGCTCAGCCTGAGCAGCGGGCCGGACACGACCGTGGTCACGACAGCCATCACGACCATCAACGAGTAGAGGTCGGCATCCAGAATCCCCAGGGAGAGGCCGACCGTCAGCAGCACCAGCTCGGTCAGGCCCCGCACGTTCATCAATGTGGCGAGCATCGCGGCCGACCGATGGTCGAGGCGGGCGGCCCGGGCCCCGCCGTAGACGCCGAGGAGCTTGCCACCGCCCGCGACGAGCAGGATCAGCAGCAGTTCGCCGATCGCGGTGGCATCGAGGTGCCCAGTCTTTCCCGGCCCCCCCCGGCGGCGGCGCGGGCGCGCCCGGCGCCGGGCGGGCGGCCGTCGCACTGCTCGCGGCCGCGCACCTGCCGTAACAGCAGCCCCAGCAGAAGGCC